>JBGSSC010000538.1:0-2551 GCA_041737265.1 Terrimicrobiaceae bacterium
ACCGCCTGCTGGATTCGCTCTTCGTGCGAGGGGTTCATTCGAGTGCGTAGCGGGGGAGTGAAGGATCGGCGTCCCGGCTATAGGCGTCAATTCCGCCCCGAAGACAACGCACATCGGAAAACCCGTGGCCGGCAAAGTAGGCGGCAGCATCCAGCGCACGCGTTCCGGTGTGATCCACAATCAGAATGGGGCGGCACTTATCCCAACCCGTCATGATCTCAGTAGAAAGCAGCTGATCAAAATGCAGGGATCCTGGAATCTGGACAGCGTCAAACTCCTCTTTGGTACGGATGTCCACTATGGTCCGGGTGCCGGCGACGGCATCCGCGGGATCCAGCATCATCGCCTCATCCTGCTCATGCGCCTGGCGGACGTCATGAAGAACATCCTCCGGATTGACACCGCTGCGTTTACAGACTGTGGCGAGCGTTTCCTCGTCGGAAAACCCACAGCTTGCGCACCCTCCGATATGGTATTTCTGGAAGAGGGCTCTGCGGGCCCAGGGATACTCCGCAAGGAGATCCCGCATGGTGAGTTCATCGGCAGGGAGTGTTGGCATGGATGCAGCATGCCCCGCGCCGGAAGCATTTTCAACCGGCGATGACAAAATCTCCCTCGCTCCCTGAGCCTCACCCATAACTCTTGAGCGCCTCGGTAACCTGTTGGTCGGCATTCAGCGGTCGCTGGGGGCGGATCTTTTCCTTCTGCAGGATGGCGTGGTAGGCCTTCACCGCCTCCTTTGGCGAGATTTGGCCTTCGACGATTCTCCGGAGCATTTCAATGAATGCAAGCGGGTGCTCGCTGAGGTTGATCTTGCGGCCAAACAGGGCAACGCGGGCTCCGTGCTTTTGCGCATCGTGGATGAGTTGGAAGGCGTCGAGTGTTGTGCCGGCCCCGCCGCCCAGAACCCCGACGATGAGGTGGGGGTCGTACGCTGCGAGTTCTTCCAGCGGGCCGGGTCCGTTGTAGGGGATTTTGAGAAAGATCGGGCGTCCTTTGGAAGTAACTCCCGCAAGGGTGCGGATGATATGGTCATTTAGGAAGGCACCGGTTTTGCGGTTATCGAAGCCGGGATCCACGTTCGGATTGAAGACCTCCAGAAAATAGCGGAACCCTTTCTTCTCAGCCTCGATGCGGAAGTCCTGAAACTGGGTCATGGTATGCCAGTCACGCTCAATATCGTTGGTAAACGTAACCGAATACAATCCGAGATCGGCCCCGACCACAGGCCGGGAGTGGTCCCCGGCGAGTTCGCCGTATTTGATATGGTCGAGAGTCGCCGAGCGGAACGGGCGGGATGGCAGTCGCGTGTATTTTCCTCCACGGACCACCCAGATGTCGGAGGTGTCATTGGATCGGGCGGCCGGTGTGACGGGCGAATCCCGGAACAGACCTTCCTTGATCGCGATCTGCTCAAGGTTGGAGGCGGACAGGAGCACGATGTCCACGATCTGCTGCCGGATCACATCACGGATTTGGCGGCGGTAGTCCTCCAGGGTTTTGTAACAGCCCTCGGCTTTGTTGTAACCGTGAGGGCACGCATCCGGCTGGGGGCCGGGCGCCGCGATGCCGAAGCCCATATCGGCATCCTTGGCATCAGCAATGATGAATTCCTTGCACCCGTGCGGGTCGGCATGAATTGCCGCAATTTTCTGATCCAATGTTTTTGTCATAATTTTATTGGGCGGAAGCCAAGGCGGCGGCCGTAGGCAAGGCAGTCTTCCCACGGACGAAGGGCATCCGAGCATGTGATATCTCCAAGTGATACTGCCGCCGAGCAGACCGCAAGCTCGAGGCAGGCAGCCTCATTCAGGTCTTGGGCAAGGGCGACCAGATACCCTGCAGCAAAAGCGTCGCCGGCGCCTGTCGTGCCGACAACTTCCTCCCGGGGAACAAGAACCGCCCCGCGGGAAGCGACTTGACCATTCGCAGCTACGGACACAGCACCTTCGGCAAAGTGAAGAACCACACGGCCGCGGATTCCCAATGCTGCCACTTCGGTTGCCAGTTCAGTGGCCTCAGCAAAGGAAATAGCGGCGTTCGAAGATCGCTTTTTTCCAAGCAGGCGGGCTGCTTCCCACTCGTTGGTGAAAAGCACGTCCAAGTACGGGAGGCAGGGCTTGACCTGTTCCGCCAGGTGGTCGTTCGGGGCACTCACGAGGTCCGCGGCAGTGAGTATTTCACAGTCGCTCGCCTTCTGAAAAAGCCGGGAGGATCCGTTGATGCCCGAGGCGCCTGTTTTATCCAGTGTGGGAAGAAGCCCGAGGTAGCCAAGGAAGAAGATCGATGCAGCGTCCGGTCTGAGGTCGAAATGCGTTTCATCCAGAAGAGCGTTTGCCCCAGCCGCGTGGAAGAAGGTGCGTCGGCCGTTGTCGCGTTCCGACATCACGTCGGTGAAGGAAGTCGGTGCAGCCGGAGTCTTTTGGATTCCCGCAGTGCCGACTGCCAGGTTTCGGCACGTATCCAGAATGAATTTCCCGGAGTCGTCGTTGCCGATGAGTCCGATCCCCTCCACAGGAAGTTGCGGGGCCAGGCGGGCGACATCACAGGC
>JBGSSC010000584.1:0-3336 GCA_041737265.1 Terrimicrobiaceae bacterium
CATCATGAAATTCAGTGTGGCCGGCAATGTGCAGTCGAACGAAATCATAACCGGCATCCAGGTTTTGCTCGGTCAGGGCTATTGGCCGATTGCTGTGCTGGTCTTCGTTTGTGCCTTGTTGGCACCGACGGCGTATTTTGCCGGTGTGGCTTATGCGGCCGGGGCATGCGCTGCCCGGCGGGTTCCTCCCGGAGCCGTGAGGGCGGCCCGAATGGTCAAGCTGGCCCAGCCTTGGAGCCTGCTGCCGGTTTTCGCCATGGCGTGCATGGTCTCGGCAGTGAAACTCGAGTTGATCGGCACCGTACACTGGCAGCCCGGGGTCTGGCTGGTGGCCTTGCTGGCAGCCAACGCTCTGATTCTCGACAGCCTCTTTGACCCGGATGAAGCCCTCCGGGTATTGGGCGAACACGCCCAACGCCTGGCACTCCATGGGCACGACATGGAATCTTCTTCCGCATGACCGATGCAACCCGCCTTGATCTGGCCCGCTCGCTGGTGGCTGCCGGATTGATTTTTTACCTGCCTGCCAACCTTCTTCCGGTCATGACCATTTCCATTACCGGTGTGGTCGAGCCTCTGACCATTCTCGGCGGGGTGGAGGAGCTTCTCGATTCGGGTCTGCCCGGCGTAGCTCTCGTGGTGTTTCTGGCCAGCTTCATTGTGCCCTTTCTCAAATTGGCGGTGCTGTGCTGGTTGCTGGCTCTGCATGGCACGACAAAAATGCGGCGTCAGCGCGCCCAGGCATTCAAGATTTTGCACCAAGTCGGCACCTGGTCGATGATTGATATCTTCCTGCTGTCGGTTTTGGCGGCGGTCGGTCAGTTGGGCATGCTGGCGAGTGTCGTCCCCGAGCCCGGCGTGCTTTTCTTTGCCGGCATGCTCTTATTCACTCTTTTTGCCTCGGCGATTTATCAACCCCGGATGATCTGGGAACCCCGCGAAACCAATGAACACCCCGCACACTCCACCTCAAGCTCCTGCTGAAATTGTTCCCGCACGCAAGGGACTCCGGTTCTCCTGGACCTGGGCTTTCCCGTTGCTCGCCGTGGCCGTCACTGCCTGGCTCTTCTGGCAGAAGGAGCAGGCGAAAGGACCGCTGATTCAGATTGCATTCGCTGAAGCGCCAGGCATCGAGCCCGGCAAAAGCCATCTCACCTACCGCGGAGTCAAAGCGGGGGAAGTCATCGATCTGCAAATCGATCACAAACTTGGCAAGGTTGTGGCCAAGGTCCAGCTCATGGCTTTTGCCGAAGGTCTCGCGCGCAAGGGCACGGAGTTTTGGATTGAAAAACCAGAGGTCACGCTGCATGGCATCTCGGGCCTTGAGGCACTCATTCAGGGCAATTCCATTCGTGCGCTGGTCACGGATGCGAATGGACCCCGGGCGGACTCCTTTGTCGCGCTATCCGAGCCGCCGCTTTCGACGGAAAATGCCCCCACGCTTTCCCTCACTCTGGAAGCGGAATCCATCCCCTTTATCAGCCGTGGCACACCGGTTTTTCATCGCGGGACGCAGATCGGCTGGATCCGGGACAAAGAACTGAGCAGTGCGGGACGCGCCGTGGCGCGGGTGGTGATTCGGGAGGAATACGTCGGTGTCGTGCGGGAGAATTCGCGTTTCTGGCTACTTTCCGCGGCTTCGCTTGGTGCCAGTCCGGGACAAGTGCAGCTCAACCTGCCCTCGATCAGTTCCCTCCTTGATGGGGGGGTGGCAGTCGATCATTTCGAAGCTCCCGGTCTTCCGGCGCAGGAAAATCAGGTCTTCGAACTCAGCGCGAATGAAGTTGCCGCCCGGGCGGATGGTCCGAGACTAAGCATCGAATTCCATTCCGGATTCGCGCTGCGCTCAGGGGAAACGAGAGTCTTCTATCTCGGGCAACCCATCGGCATCGTCGAAAAAGTCGAGACGATTGTGGAGCGTGGCCGCCTTCGTGCCCATGTACGCCTGGCCAAGGAGGCCGCACCTTTGGTGACTTCATCGGCCAGGTTTTCTTTCGTTCGGCCGGCGATCACCTGGAAAGGTATCACGGGACTGGAATCGTTGGTGGTCGGTCCTTACATTGCCCTCGATCCCGGCGCCGGTGGCGGGCCGCAAACGGAATTTGTGGCGCTCACCGCAGGAGAGGCTGAACAAAGCGAGCTCGTGGCTGAGTTCAACGGGCTGCAGGTTACAGTTCGCGCCGGTCGCATTCCTCAACTCGAACCTGGAACGCCGGTCTATTACGATGGCATGCAGGTGGGAGCCGTTCTGGAAAAGATGCCCGCTCCCGAAGGCGGTCTGGACTTGCGACTGGGTTTCCGGCCGGAACACCGGGAACTCGTGCGAAAGAGCAGTCGCTTCTGGCGCCTGCCAGCCACCAAGGCCACGGTCGGTCCGGGACAACTGGAGGTGAGTCTCGAAGGCCTGTCCTCCCTGATTTACGGTGGCCTGGCATTTGCCGATTTTTCCGAACCGGGGGAGCCTGCCGAACCAAACGATATCTTCCCTTTGTTTTCCTCAGCCGAACTGGCCGCCGCCACCTCGCCGCCGGTGAAGATTCGTTTCAGCGATGGACGCGGTCTTCTCGCGGGACAGACTCAACTCCGTTACCTGGGGCTTCCTGTGGGCTTGGTTGATGCCGTGGAGATCACTCCCACGCATGTCGTCGCGACCGCCCGCTTCTTTGCTGGCTTCGACTTCCTGCGCAAAAAGGGCAGTCAGTTTGCCATCATCCGGCCCGAGATTTCCATGCAAGCCGTCAGCGGCCTCGAGGCCCTGGTCAGCGGAGTCTACGTCTCCTGCGTGGCCGGGGAAGGTACCAGCTATGTGAGTGAATTCAGCGGAGCCGGGACGCAGGACGAAAAGCTTGTCGCCACCCCCGGCTTCGAGATCCGGCTCTCCACTCCATCGACACTGATTTCTCCCGGTGCACCCGTGCTCTATAACGACATGCCCGTCGGCGAAATCACGGAGAAAAAACTCGCCGACAATGGAAACGAAATCCTGCTCACCGCAGTCATGTTTTCCTATTACAAAAAGTTCGTGCGTTCGAACTCGGTATTCTGGGACGCCACGCGGGTGCGTGCCAAGGTCGGCTTTTTCCAGGTAGAGATCGATGCGCCCACTTTGGTCGATCCCCATGGCAAGGTGGCCTTTTACACCGCCGACAAAGGCGGCGAACCCGTGCGGCAAAACACCCTCTTCCCCCTCGCTGACAAGCCACCCCGCCTGCCGCGTTGAAAAGCATCCTCGACAAGACCTCTCTATCCTGTCCCCCCTCGGCCAGATCCCGGTTGAACTAGATTCCTTGAACCTTCAAAGTTGATGCGTTTGACTCAAGTTTTGCTCTTGTTCTG
>JBGSSC010000591.1:0-3149 GCA_041737265.1 Terrimicrobiaceae bacterium
CGGGCAGCCGAAGCGCGGCGCAAGCGTCTGGCCAAGATGGAAGAAATCGAGCGGATCGAGTTGGAGCGCCGCGAACTCGAGAAGCGGGCCGAGAAGCTCGAGAAAAAAGTCCGCAAGAAGGCTCCGGAGCAGAAGTTGCCGGAGGCCCGCCCCGAAGCCGGAGTGGAGCCAAAGATCATCGATGCGACCGCCCCTCAGGAGAACCGACCTTCTCTGGCAGAGATTGAGGCCGCACGCCGCAAGAAACCCGAAGGGAGCAAGCCGACACTCGCCAGCCTCCGCCTCGAGAATTACCAACTGCCACCGTTGGACCTGCTTGATCCGATCGATACAGCGGAACGCGCGCCGACGGACCGGGAAGAACTCAAGGCAACCCAGGCAACAATTCTTTCAACCCTGGAGGAATTCGGCATCGAGGCCACAGCGGGCGATATCACCTATGGCCCAACCATCACCCGTTACGAGGTGAAACCGGTTCGCGGTGTCCGGGTCGACCGGATCTCGAACCTCGAACGCGACATTGCCAGGGCCACCCGGGCTGCACGCATCAACATTCTGGCCCCAATCCCCGGCAAAGATACTGTGGGAATCGAGCTGGCCAACACGAACAAGGTGAAGGTCACCCTTCGCGAGCTGCTGGAAACGGGAGACTGGCTCCACTCCCACGGAAAGCTTCCGCTCGCCCTGGGAAAAGACGTGTATGGCAAACCGATCATCGCCGATCTTGCCAAGATGCCCCATTGCCTTGTGGCCGGCACCACCGGCAGCGGCAAGAGCGTCTGCATCAATTCGATTATCGCAAGCCTCCTGTTCCGGTTCACGCCCGAGGAACTCCGGTTCATCATGATTGATCCCAAGGTGGTCGAGATGCAGATCTATAACCGACTGCCCCACCTGGTGACCCCAGTCGTAACCGATCCAAAAAAGGTCCTCCTTGCCCTCAAGTGGGTCGTGGACGAAATGGAGCTCCGCTACAAAATTTTCGCCAAAGTCGGGGTTCGCAATATCACCGGGTTTAACGAGCGTCCGAAAAAAGAAGAGTCCGCCAATCCCCCCGAAAATCAAAAGTCCGGGGAGGAGGAAGTTGCTTCCGGACCTGAACCAGCGGAGGAACCGCCGGACGAGATACCTGATGAGCCCCCTCCTCCACCGGTGCGGAATGCCCGCGATGGCGACATCATTGTTCCTGAGCGGATGCCCATGATTGTGGTGATCGTCGATGAGTTGGCGGACCTGATGCAGACGGCACCCGCAGACGTCGAGGGAGCCATCGCACGGATCACGCAGATGGCGCGCGCCGCCGGAATCCATGTCATCGTCGCGACGCAGACGCCGCGGGCGGATGTCGTCACAGGAATCATCAAGGCCAATATCCCCAGCCGCATTGCCTTTCAGGTTGCATCAGGCTTGGACAGCCGGGTGATCCTTGACCAGAAGGGAGCTGAGAAACTGCTTGGCCAGGGGGACATGATGTATCTTCCCCCCGGCAGCTCCGAACTCCTTCGTGCCCAGGGCGTGCTCGTAACGGACGAGGAAATCCACCGTCTCGTCGACTTCGTGGCATCCCAGGCGGAGCCGGAGTTCGAGGCCAGCATCCATGAAAAACTTCAGTCCGACGGAAATGAGGAAGAGGACGTTACCGACGAAGACGAAGAGCTTGTGACAAAGTTCATTGAGATCATGCGTCAGGAACGCCGTGCATCGACCTCGATGTTCCAGCGTCGCCTGCGACTCGGCTACGCGAGGGCGGCACGGGTCGTCGACATCATGGAAAAGCGCGGCATCATCGGCCCGGTCAACGGTGCCAGGGATCGCGAAATCCTTGTGAGCCTCGAGAGCCTCTGAGGCCTGCATTCAGGCGGAGAGGTCGCCTGCGAGAAAGCTCTTTGCAGTCCAAAGCGTTTCTCCGAAGAGGGAGCGGGCGTCTTTCTCGATCTGCGGGCCGTGACGCCCATCTTTCAACAAAGCGAAAATGGTGGAGCCTGAACCTGACATGCCGGCGGCCGCTACGCCCGCCTGTTTGAGCAACCAATCCTTGAGCACGGGCAGAAGGAGAAACTTTTTGAAAACCGGCGCCTCGAAGGAATTGAAAATTTTGACCCACCCGAGGTCCTGAATTTCGGGTGGAGCAGGTTTATCCTGCATGCCGGACCACTGCGCGTAGGCCCAGGGGGTGGGGATACCAAATGGAGGTTTGAGGAGCAGGATAGGGCACGATGGAATCGGGACCGGATCCCCGATGATGTCGCCCCTGCCCGAGCAGATTGCCGGACGTGCGGAGACAAACCACGGGCAGTCCGAGCCGATCCCGGCGGCGAGCCGCTGCAGCTCCGCTTTTCCAAGAGCCGTTCCGCAGAGTTGATCAAGTGCCAACAGAACCGCGACAGCATCGCTGCTTCCTCCTCCAAGTCCGGCACCCGAGGGAATCCGCTTCCGGATTTGGATACGGGCACCACCGCCGCCGGTTGCAGCGAAAAAGGCCATGGCAGCGCGTCCCGCAAGATTATCCTCACCCGACGGAAGCGAGGGGTCGTCGCAGGTGACGTGGATACCATCCGCAAGCTCCACCTCCACTTCATCTGCAAGCTCAAGCGGAGCCATGAGAGTTTCGATGTCGTGAAATCCGTCGGGTCTGCGCCCGAGAATCCGCAGATGCAAATTGACTTTTGCGGGTGCCGCCAGCTTCATCCTTCCAACCATCTCCGCGTGAACCTCTCTGCTAAAGAAAAAATCATCCTGGCAATCGACACTCCCGATGCAACATCCGCCATCCGCCTCATGGACTCCCTGGCCGGCGAGCTTGTCTGGGCGAAGATCGGACTTCAGCTCTTCACCGCGGAAGGGCCTGCAATCCTTGCGGCGGCCCGCTCACGCGGATTGAAAATTTTTCTCGATCTCAAGTTCCACGATATTCCGAATACCGTTCTCCGCGCGGTGGCATCGGCGCGAAGTCTGGGTGCCGAGATGACGACGATCCACCTTGCCGGCGGGTCTCAGATGGTCCAATCCGCGCTTGCCGAAGCCGGGGAGATGCTTGTGCTGGGTGTGACCGTGTTGACAAGCATGGATGAGGCCGCTCTGGCAGAAACCAGCGTCGGGTTGACACCCGCCGGGCAGGTGCTTGCCCTGGCCCGGATGGGAGTGCGCGC
>JBGSSC010000604.1:0-4557 GCA_041737265.1 Terrimicrobiaceae bacterium
GTAGGAGGCGTCGTACGCCCGCGTGCGGGCAGTTTGTTTCGAGACGGGGCGAAGTGGATCGTTGCGATGGCGTTCCATGACTTCGATTCGCTCACGCAACTGCCCGACAATCCCCGGCCCGTATTCGTAGACCATGAAGTCGTAGGGAAAGAGGGCAAGAAATTGTGCAGCGCGGCCATCGAGCAGTTTCACCAACCGGCGGGTGACATCCAATTCGTCGTCCACGATTTCCGCAAACGCCCGGACCGGTTCGGGGGCATCGCCTGGATCGAGGTAGCAACCGGCTTCATACCAGTTGTATTGGTGCCGCAGGACGAGTCGGGCGAGTTGGACTGCCTCTCTCTGCGCAGTGACAACATCCTTTGCAGGACCATTGAGTTCGGCCAACAAAGCGATAAGCTTTGTGTCGGCACTGTTCAACAGGTCGAAAGAACGAGGATACAACA
This sequence comes from Terrimicrobiaceae bacterium, assembly GCA_041737265.1. GTDB lineage: Bacteria > Verrucomicrobiota > Verrucomicrobiia > Chthoniobacterales > Terrimicrobiaceae > JBGSSC01. The sequence goes on from JBGSSC010000604.1 coordinate 447, forward strand.
CGCGAAGAACATGCGACCTCAGGCTCTCATCACGTTCATGAGGAATCAACGCCCCGGCACCGATGATTTCATCCTGTTTCCTGAGGGCGGCGGAATCAAAATAGGCGAGTTCCTCGCGATCCACATTCCGGGGGTCGGGGACGAGCGGGCCGGGCAACAATTGTTTCTGCCACCCGAAGTGGGTCCAAAGCGGACGGAACGACCACCCTTCGTCGGCATCGCGCCAGGCGGCGACAAGACATGGGGCGTGATCGGTGCCCGCCCAGTCCCTGGCAATCGACTCGATGAGGACGGTGGCTTCGGTATCCGGATCCTTCATCCATCGGCGCATTGCCTCGCGATTGACATCAAAAGGGACGAGTTCGGGGTCATTGGCCACTCCGCATACGGCCAGTTTGGAGGCGCCCATCCGCCGGATCGCCGCCAACACGCGAAGGGATTCGAATGGATGCGGCACATAGCGAAACGGACGCGGGTAACCGAGACCGGGCAGCTCGGCATGCACGGGAGGCCCTTTGCCGTCCCGCGAAGCATCGGCGAACTTTGCTGCCATCTCGCAATAACGGCGCTCCCGCGCGGCATCGCGATCGAGCGTCTTCAGATCAAAAGTGACCGAGTCGTGGTTGAGCGTGCATTGATGGTAGGCCCATTGCTCTTCCAGTCCTCCTCCCCAATCGAAGGCCCCATAGACGGACCCCCAAACGCCCGGCAAACACTCGGCAAGAATTTCCCTGCGGGCGTCTTTTTCAAATCCCGATGTGAGGATCACTTCAAAATCCGGGATCACGCGGCGGCCTTCGACGAGCAGTGTATTTAGAAACCGGCTCACCCGGCGGGCCAGCGGGATTCCCCGGTTGAAGCCGGCCCCGTTCGGTCCTGCATAGGATGCCGGATTGTAGTCAAAGCCTGCCCCGCTGTCGCTCGTGAAGATCGTGACCCCGCCAAGGTCCGGAACCAGCCGGAGCACTTTTCCGAGCATTTCGCTGTAATGGTTGAGAACCTCGGGGTAATCGACGCAAAGGGCGTAAAGCGGCACATCACTCGCCACCGGGTTGTCAACGCGTGAACCCCGCAAGGTCGGGTGCTTGCGAAAAAATCGTTCGGGCACAAATCTTGGCTCACAAAGGTAGAGCATGGGGCGAATGCCTGCCCCGCGATAGATTTCCGCAAACCGTAACAGCGTCCGGCAATTCCGCTCCAGATAGGTTTCGGGATAGAGGCCCTGGTTCAGGGTCGAACTTACAAACTGGTCGAGCGAGGGCCCGAAGTTGGCAAACCAAAGATACATGTTCTCCGGCTGCGAGAGCAGTTCGGGGTGCATGATATCCGGCAGATGGTTCACAGCTGCGCGGGTGACTCCCGCCGCTTTCAGCGCCCGCGCTGCAGACTGAATGTTCTCCGGGGTGGGCTCGTAGGAAAGCAGTCCCATGTAGCAGTAAACGTCTTCAAATACTTCCTTCACACCCGCAGAGGTAAGAGATAACCGCACCGCCATGCAAGGGAATGTTCCTGTTTATTCCCAATGGCGCTCTGCGGCCACGTCCTCCGTTCGCCTCAGCAGAGTGCGGCGGCTACTATCAATAAGGCCCGACTTCAACCCTCTACCCAATCCCTTGCTTCATGGGGAAAAGAATTGATCGTCGCTGCCATGGGGGTTCAGCCGTGGATTCCCAATGCGGAGAAGGAGTCGCTCCGGACGGGCCTTGAGCAGAGCCAGAAGAGACTCTCGAAGAGCTCTCTGACCCGACTCGCTGCCGTAGTCCCATTCGCACTCGTACCAACTCCAAAGCGTGGCATTGGCATGCGCCAGATCTCCGCAGAACGCCAGCAATCCGGAGCATCCGAACCACTGGCGGGCCTGGCGGCAGCCCCGCGGGAAAGACGCCGATATGCGGATCGACTAATACCCGTCCATCCAGCACACCGTCCACCTCATACGAAACCAACCCCGCGTTCCCGGGAATCCGAAAAATCCCGGAAACGAAGGATTCGAATGGGCGGTTGGAATTTTCTGGCACCTCAGGAATAAAAAGGAATAATAAGGGGCGATCAATGAAGAACCGTTGCAAAAGAAGTGGCGATCCCGTGCGTTGTGCCGTGGTTGGATTGGGGGGATTTGGTGCCGAGCGCCGGCGGACGCTCCGTGAGAGCGGGGCATTTGAGATGGTGGGAGGAGTCGATCTGGTGGATGAGATCTTTGAACGTGCAGCACAGGAAGAGGGTGGCGGGTTTCGGCGGTATGCGACAGTTTCCGAGGCGGCCGGGGATGTCGAGGCCGTGTTCATCTGCACGCCGGCGCATCTTCACATTGAGCAGGCATGGGACGTGGTGAGGGAGGGCCGGGCGGTCTTTGTGGAGAAGCCGCTTGCCCACGATCTGGAAGAGGCCCGGCGATTGGTGGAATATTGTGAGGAAAACAGGATCGCTCACGGGCATGGATTCACGTTGCGGGCTCTTCCCCACTGGCAATTCGTGAGGAAGTTGGTTCGCGATGGGTTTTGTGGACTGGTGGTCTCGGTGTCGGCGACCTCGATGCATTCCGGCGGTCTCGCCCATGCGATGGACAACTGGAGGTTTGTACCGGGAAGAAATCCGGGCGGTCCATTGTTTCAGTGCGGAATCCATAAGATTGATTTGCTGAGGTGGATCTTCGGCGAGGGAAACTGGATTGCAGCACGGGGGAGAAGTGATCTCACGGCCTCTGAGACGGAGGATTCTTTTGTTTTGCTTGGCGAGTTCGGCAGTGTCCCGTGCACGCTGCATTGCCACTATGTCACAGGCTACCACCACGGGCTCTCGATCTATGGCACGGAGGGAAATCTTTATCTCACTGAATACCCGGTGAGTCTGCAGTGGCAGAAACGATCCTGCACAAGCGGAGTCGAGACACCCGTGGATCTCACCGTCCCGATTCCGGAGAAATCCGCAGTGAACGAATCGCTCCGCGAGTTTGCCCGTGCGGTCCGGGAGCGTAGGCAGCCGGTTCCGAACGGGCGCGATGGCCTTGCGGCCTTGGAGTTGGTCGTGTCGGCGGCCGGCCTGGCTGAAGGGGGTCCCATTACCGGGGAACTCCTTGAGGTGAACTGAAGCGCGTATGATGAGTTCCCAACCATGTCGGGAGGACCATTTCAATCTTGAGTTCGGGAGTGAGAAATCCGGATTTAAGATCTTAATGATTCCGGGCTCGCCGGGCACCCCGGTTTTGTGGAAAAACCTCCGGCGGGGAACGGTCTCCGCGATTCGCATGGAGAGCGAGTTCGAGGTGGTTGTGGACCGCTCGGTGGGGCGTGTCGGGATTACGGGCTGGCGGGGAGTTCAGTCAGCCGTGGCCGGGGTTCCGGATGATCGGGAGGCCGGGTATGTTGCCGGGTATCACCAGTGCGACTTCGATGATGCGGACTGGCCCGGCCTCATGTCGACCATTGCAGAGGGACCATGGCGGCCGGAGTCGGTCTTCTGGGCCCGCACGAAGGTCTGCCTGCCTGCCGGGATGGATGGACAGGATCTCACGCTTATCCTTGGAGGCTGCGGGCTCTTTGACTTCGATACGATACGGGTATTCGTGAACGGGCAGCCGGTTGGAAAACGGGAAGTCTCGGGCCGCTGGCGGGAACCGGGGCATTTCAGCTTTCGGGGTGGATCGCTTGGGCTCTGGAAATTCGGGGAAGAAAACGTGATCGCAGTCCAGCAAGGCGGATTCCGTGGGCGGAGTCGCGAACTCGATGCCATAGATCCCGAAGGGTACCGGATGCTGCCCCTGAAATGTCAGTGGCCGGTGTCATGGGAGCAGGAGATCGTCTTTGGAGAGCCGGACCAACGCCTTGCTTTTCAAGTTCAAAAGGTCGAGCGCGATAAGCCCGGGGCATCGCGGGTGATGCTGACATCGCCGGAATTCGATGCGACCCTCGAGTTTCGGGAAACGCATGGTGTACTCGAAAAGCTGCTGATTTTGCAAAACCGGGGGATCGATCCGGTGACGATCCTGGAGGTCGGTCTGGGCAAATATTTAACGGGTCACGACGTAATTGACGGAGAGCAGGGCTTTCCCGCTTATGCAGGCGAGGAGTGGTTTTTTGGAATTAAGCATCCCTCGGGCTTTGCAATGGGAACC
>JBGSSC010000618.1:0-5438 GCA_041737265.1 Terrimicrobiaceae bacterium
TTGCGACCTGCCTGTAGCTTGGCCCAATAGCCGCGCGGGGGACGCGGCACCTCGAGTTTCTTGCACCGCTTGGCGATAGCCACGTCGGAGAGGCCGAACTCCTCCGCCAGCCTGCCACAGGGCGTGGACCAGACCTTTTCATAAAGCTGCTCCCGCGTCAGGCTCGCCAGTTCTTTGGTCAGGTCCATGGTGGAAAAAGTCAGCCCATAAAGAGGTTCATGCGGCGGCGGGTGCGAAGGCCTACTTCCTCCGCGTTCTCCGCGCCTCCGCGTGAGTCTCCTCCGGTTTCCCGGGTAGGCGCCGCCGTGATACGATTTCCAAATTCGGGGATTCTTGGTGGACGGGTTAGAGTGGTGGGTAAAAATATTTAGCAACTATAATTGCTATTATCTACCATATACGATATATATAGAAACTATGATTTCTGTTCTTGGAGAGCTTGAAGCCATGCTAAAGCTTGGGGTAAGGGTGCGTCAAGAGCGGCTTCGGCGCAATCTCACGCAGCACTACCTGGCTCAGACGCTGGGAGTGACCTTGCCGACCTATCGAAAAATCGAATCCGGCAACGGTTCGGTGGAATTCCGGCATGTGGCCAAAGCGTTGTGCGTGCTGGGGTACGGTGTCGCCGTGGGCGAACTCATTCCCGAAGTTCAACCCGAAGTGCGGTTGAAAGACCTTCTGGCTCCGGAACGCAAGCACGCTTCGCCGCGCAAGAGGTAATGAACAAGGGGCTGCGCGTTTGTTGGTGGGATGGCACCACGATTGGGCATCTGGTCCAGAAGGGGCCAATCTTTTTCGTTTACGACGAGGCTTGGCTACAGCGTGGACTGAACCTTTCACCGATCACCCTTCCCTTTACGGATCTGGCTTTCAACGGCTCTCGCGGGATTGATGGCTTGCCGGGGCTCATTGCGGATTGTCTGCCGGATGCGTGGGGCTGGAAAGTTGCCCGCACGGAATTCGCTCGGAACAAATGGGGAGAGCCTACAACGATGAAGCTGCTGGCGTGGAGAGGTCGGCGGGGACCGGGGGCGGTGCATTTCCTTCCGCCCATGGAGGCGGCGGAGGCGAAACTTGAAGCCATCAGCGCCACGACCTTGGCTCGTGGAGCCGCCGAAATCGACCGGGGAGAACCTTCGGAGGTTCTTCCTCAACTTGCCCGTGGTGGCACGGCGGGTGGTGTCTGGCCAAAAGCGCTTGTGCTCGCTTACCCCGACGGCACTTTGAAAGTCGGTGCACCGGACGGAGAGGCCCGACCGAGCCTCCTCAAATTCGACCTGTCGGACCGTGGGGAGTCGGCACGTTGCGAGTTCGTCTATACGAGTCTGGCGAAGTTTGCCGGCATCCGGGTCGTCGAAACCAAATTGATCGAGGAGACTCCAGACTTGAAGCGCCGTCATTTGCTCGTCGCACGATTCGATGTGCCGGGGGATGGGATTGCCAAGCAGCGAATCCATTTTCATTCGGCCAGCGGCCTGCTTCATAAAGCGCCGGATGCTCTGGACTATCGCGACCTCTTTCGGCTCGCAATCCACCTGCACGTGCCGCCCGAGGAATTGAAAGAATTGGCCCGCCGCATGATTTTTAACGTTCTGGCTTCAAACCACGACGACCACGGAAAAAATCACGCGTTCATGCTGGATGAGACAAGCGGGCAATGGAGTTTTACGCCCGCCTTCGATCTAACTTACAGCGAGGGTTATCTCCAGCGCGGAATCCAGGTGGCCGGAGAAGTCTGGCCGAAGCTCGCCACCATGGAGGAGTTGTGCCTCGGGGCGGGTATCAAGAAGGACGCTTTTCAAGCAGCCGTTGACTCGGTGCGAAGCGCGTTGAAACACTGGCCCGTTCTCGCCAAGGAAAATGGTGTATCTAAAGCCAGACGCGAGGAAGTCACGGCACGCTTCCAGCGCATAGAGGAAGAGGTCTGCGGCTGAAGTTTATACCTCGGGGCAGTTTGGCAATTTCCGCCGAAAATCGCTCCGCTCCGGCTTGGTGTAGAGTTGATTCACGTCACGCGAGAGAGCGTAGGAAAAACCTACTCCGGGCGCAGGCGGTCGAGGGCGGGTGTGGTGCGGAGTTGTGGGACGGTCTTGAATACAACGAGAACGACAAGAATCGTGCCAATCCCGCCCCAGACCACCGCGGCAACCGGTCCGAGCAGCGCCGCCATCAGGCCCGCGCGCAGAGCCCCGATCTCGTTGGAGGAACCGATGAAAATCTGGTTCACGGAAACAACTCTGCCACGCAGATGGTTTGGCGTCAGCAGCTGCACGAGGGAATGCCTGACGATCACACTCACGTTGTCGAAGACTCCGGTCGCAAAGAGCGCCAGGAGCGAAAGCCAAAGCGAAGTTGAAAGGCCGAAAACCAGGATGGACGCACCAAAGCCCGCGACCGCCCAGAGGAGAATGATGCCGGGAGTCTGGAACGGGCGCCGGTGCGCCATCCACATGGCCATTGCAAAAGCCCCGATGCAGGGGGCCGCCCGCAGCCACCCCAACCCCACCGGGCCGACACCAAGGATCCGATCCGCGTAAACCGGCAACAACACGGTCACGCCGCCCAGCAAGACGGCAAAGAGGTCCAGCGTCGAGGCCGCCAGAATCCGTTTGCGACTCCAGATGAAGCCAGCCCCGGCCATCATGCCACGGAGAGAAGGCGGCTCCGCGGGCGGAGGGGGAGCCTCTGCGTAGCTCATCCCGACAAGCAAAAAGGAGAGCGCGGCGGCGCAGCCGGCGTTGATCACATAGATGAGTGGAAATCCCGTCCAAGCAATCAGAAAACCACCGAGAGCCGGCCCGGCCATCGTCGCGATTTCAAATGCGCTTGAGTTCCATGTGACCGCACTGCTCAGACGTCTGGCGGGAACAAGCAGGGGGACGAGGGCTGCCCGCGAGGACATGCCTCCGATCCGCAAGACCGCCATGAGGAACAAGATCAGGTAGAGCAAGGGAAGGGCCTGATGCGAAAAATCCAACGTTGAGGGATCCACCTCGCGTTCAAAAACTCCGGCGATTGCAGCCAGCCAGCGGTTTCCCGCTTCCAGCCACGGCAACGGGGGAACCTCATCCTGCCAGTAGCTCAGTGCAGCCAGAGCCAGCGACAACACTGCGATTCCGGCGGTGCTGATCCGGACCACCTTTCGGCGGTCGGCGTGGTCGGCCAGCATTCCCGCAGGCAGCGAAAGCGCCAGCAACGGGATCACATTCACCAAACCAAGCAGACCGAGAGCGGTCGCCGAACCGGTCATCCGGTAAACCTGCCAACTCACCGCGACAGCCGCCATCTGGCCGCCAAAGGCGGCAACGAACGAGCCGATTAAAAACCGCCGGTAGCCGGCGTATTTCCATACCGCGTAGGGTTCGTGAGGCGCAGCCCCGGAATAATCCTCCTCAGCCACTGGAAAGAAATCCCCGGGTCAAGGGGATGGAAACACGCTGACGCCAAGACGCTCTCAAAGAATCGCTGAGAGCAGGTGAGCCTTGAGTTCGGCGATGGGGACCCTCTCCTGCTTCATCGAATCGCGATGCCGGAGCGTGACGGTGTCCTTCTTTTCCGGACCATTCTCACCCACTGTGTCAAAATCCACCGTCACACAAAACGGAGTGCCGGCCTCATCCTGGCGCCGGTAACGGCGGCCGATCGCTCCGGCTTCATCGTAGTCCGCGGCCATGTGCGGCCGGAGTTCCGAAATAATTTGCTTCGCGCAGGCAACGAGTTCGGGCTTGTTTTTGAGCAACGGCAGGATTGCGCATTTGACGGGTGCCATCCGGGGATGAAACCGCATCACCGTACGGATGTCGGATTTGCCGCCCTCCCCGACGACTTCCTCCTCGTCGTAGGCTTCGCAAATCAAAGCGAGGGCCGTTCGATCCACACCCGCGCTGGGCTCGACAACATGTGGAACAAATTTTTCGCGGGTTTCCTCGTCGAAGACATCAAGAGGCTTCCCGCTGTGTTCGATGTGTTTGCTGAGGTCATAGTCGGTGCGGTAGGCGATGCCCTCCAATTCGCTGACACCGAACGGAAACTCGTATTCCAGATCGTAGGTTTTTTTGGAGTAAAATGCCCGTTCCCCATCGGCAATGTCATGAATCCGGATTTTCGACCGCGGGATGCCGATGTCTTCGTAGAACCGGAGCCGGTGTTCCAGCCATTCGTCCGTAAGGCGCATGCCATCCTCCGGCCGGCAGAAGTATTCGATTTCCATCTGCTCGAATTCCCGTGAGCGGAAGATATAGTTGCGGGGATTGATTTCGTTGCGGAAGGCCTTGCCGATCTGGGCGATCCCGAAGGGAATTTTGACCCGCGAGGTATCCAGCACATTCCGGAATTGAACAAAGATCGCCTGGGCGGTCTCGGGCCGCAGATAGACAAGATTTTCCTCGCTCTCGATGGGTCCGGCGTAACTCTTGAACATCAGGTTGAATGCGCGGGGTTCGGTTTTGTCCCCTTCACATTCGGAAACCATCTTGCTGGGTTTCTGACGGCATGGAGTCGTCTCCAACTGGTCTGCCCGGAACCGTCCCTTGCAGGTTTTGCAATCGACCATGGGGTCGCTGAACGTTTCCTCATGGCCGCTGGCCCGCCAGACCGCGCGGTTCATGATGATCGAACCATCCATCCCGACGATGTCGTCCCGTTCACGCACGTTCCGGCGCCACCAGAAATCCTTGAGGTTCTTTTTCAGTTCAACACCCAAGGGGCCGTAGTCCCAGAATCCGTTGAGCCCGCCATAGATTTCGGATGACTGAAAAATAAACCCGCGCCGTTTGCACAGGCTCACAATTTTCTCCATCCGCACACTGCCTTCGTCTTTTGCCATAGGAACCAGTCAGAAAAGGCTCCTTGGGCCCCTGCGTCAATCCGCCATTTGCCGGTTACTTCTCAGCCTTCAGCCGGGCGAGGGCCCTGCGACCAAGGGAAAAGACCCGGTCAGAGCCTTCCAACGAGAGCCTGGCGGTATCTCTCGTGGGATGTTCGATCCCGCGCAGCCGGGCGAGATTAAGGACAAGCGAGCGGGAAACACGCAGGAACGGGGGAGATGGAAGGGTCTGGGCCGATGAGGCAAGTGTCCGGCAGAGCAGGAGTGGTGCCTGGTCCGCGACGTGATACCTGGAAAAATCTCCATCGGCTTCGATCGCCACGATGTCGGAGAGGGAAGCGACGACGGTGCGCTGGGGGGTGCGCAGGCAAATGCGATCATCCTGGCGGTAACGTGCCGATTCCTCCCGGTTCGCGCAGACCTCGCTGAGTCGCTGCACTGCGGCAGCCAGGCGCTCGGGACGCACGGGTTTGAGCAGATAGTCCACGGCCTGCACGGCGAATGCCTTCACGGCATGCTCGCTGTGGGCTGTGACAAAAACAACTTTGGGAGGGTTGTCCAATTGCTCAATGAGTTGAAATCCGTTGGCACGCGGCATTTGGATGTCGAGGAA
>JBGSSC010000666.1:0-3131 GCA_041737265.1 Terrimicrobiaceae bacterium
GGCGCTACGCTCAGGGTTTTCAGTTGAATCTCATCCCGGTACTTGCCGAGCCCGCTGTTGGCAAAATCAATGCTGGCACCCGGAATGGGAGGATCCAAGGCACAGGTTGCAGACGTGCCATACCTGGATTCCTCGTAGCCATCAAATGGAATGGTGCTACCATCCTCAAATCCCATTGTGACTCTATACTTGGTAATTCCTTTGAGGGGGCCGGGCAATGCATCTTTCACGCACAACTCCACAACATCCGGACCCGTCACTTCCAAGAATGAGTAATCACTTCCATCATACACAATCTTCGGGGTTGGATAGACATGATAGCCTTTTGCACTATCGGGGCCAGGAATCTTGTTTGGGAATTTTCCTGTGCCAAAAAATCTGGGGTTCAGACTGAGATTGATAATAGATTGCGAGTGCTCAACACTCGATCCGACGTAACCTCCGATCCCCATTTTTGGAAAGTAGCATGGAATAAGTTGTCCTGATTCGATTGGGACTGCGTCCCAATCCAAAACTCCTGGTAGAAATCTAGATATTAAATCAAACCTTTGACCAGGCTCGGGGTTCGAGATGAATACAGTCTTGTAGCTTTCGGCAAATCCAACCGCGCTTACCGCTGCGTCCTCCTGTAAATTTCCACCAAGCGGGGACGTGTATTGAGCTGTGAGACTTATCAACCAATAGGACCAGTTGGGTGGTGTATTGAGATCATATTGATGAGCCCAATAATAGTGAAGATTGTTGGACATCTTGAAATCGAATAGCACGGTATTGCCCCCACTCACCCGGAGCTGCCGACGCTTAAAATGAATTTCTTGAGCGCAAATTGTTTCAGAAAGCACCCCGCATGCAGTGACGAGCAGAAGCAAAAGTCGCATCCATCTTAGTCCGGTCTTCATGATAAGAAGTGAGAGTGGCCGCGGCCGTAAGTAAGACTCTGAGCTCCAAGTGTTGTGACACCGTTTCCAAACAGCAGTTCGCCGCTGTTCACCGTAGTTCCACCCGTATAATCATTTGCCGCCTCCATGGTCAGTCTTCCTGCACCGGTCTTGATCAAGGCTCCCGTTCCAAAGGCCCCCGAATTCTGGGCCAGGGTCAATGTGCCGGTGCCGCCCTGGATTGCAACCGAGGCACCCCCGACCAAGTTCAGAATCCCCGTGCCGGATTGGCCAACAGTGACCGCGTTGCCGGTGTTGTAGGTGGAATTTCCCGCCGTGACCGTGCCGCCATTGTCTACCACCACATCATCCGAAGCCGTTGGCAGTCCGCCCGACCAGTTGCCGGAGTCACTCGAATTCCCCGTGACGGCATTCCACGATTTGGTCGCGGCGTTTCCCTGTCCTGGAAAGGCCGTCGCAGCCAAAACGGTAACGAGTGCAAAAGGCACTATTCCAGTACAATTTGAAATTTTCGTAGAAATGGGTGAGCTTGTCCTTGTGCGGTGCATGAGCTGCTTTTCACGAATCCTTGGGGAGGGCTTTAGAGAAAAACCAGTTGCGCGTCCATAGGGACAAGCGCTCATTCTTAGCGGCGGTAATTAGAACCGCTTATATCGAAAAAGTTGTCCCGCAGCTCTCCCACAGCACATGGGCATCGGCCGCGAGTTGGAGGCTTTTCGCGCTGAGCAGATGCAGCTTCACCTTGATGTTCTCACGGTGGGTGGAGATTGTTTTGGGGCTGATTCCGAGGGTTGCGGCGATTTCCCCGGCGGATTTTCTCTCACCGATCAGGCGGAAGACCTCGCGTTCGCGGGCCGTGAGCAGGTTTGCCTGAACCAGTCCGGCTGGTGAATCCGGGCACGCATGCGACCCGAAAAAGTCCGGGTCCACGTATGATCCTCCCTCGATAACAGAATGGATTGCCTCATGAAGAGTGGCCGGATTGGCGCGACGGGACACAACACCATGGACCCCGGCGGAAAAGAGGCGGGGAGCCAGGCCGGAGGCCGCAGGATCAAGCAACACCACGATCCGCGTCGGGGAATGTGCGGAATGGAAATCAGGAACCAATCCGAGCGCGTTGCGTCCACAGGCAAGAAGGAACCCCGTGACCACAAGATCGGGTTTGTGGCGGGACTGGGCTTTCATGAGCTGGAGGCCAACCTCGCATTCCCCGAGAATCCTGAGCATGGGGATCGCCTCCAACGAGGTCCGCAGACCGGCAAGGAAAAACGGCTCCTTGTCGGCAATCAAGGTCCTCACCGAGGCGCTGGAGCCGCACATTGGATTCCGTCCAGAATCGTGACACAACGCCATCGTTGGTCTTAAATCATTTTTTCAATTGCCCGTTAAGCTTCGGATAGGGTCGGATTCCGGTTTTTGTGGAGACGCACTCCGAAAGTTGCAAATTTGAGTGATTGTTTTTCGAAGCCGGCAGGATGCCAGCGCTCCCAGTATTGCAACTTTCGGAGATGCGCCCTTTTTTGTGGGGGGAAGTAACATTCCGTTGACCCCTGAGCAGTTTTGAGCATATTTGAAGCATGGCTGCTTCCACCCTCTTTCGTGTGCGTGTTCCATCGGATCGTTTGAAGCGTGCCGAGAAGATTTTTTCCAGGCTCGGGATGAAGACCGGCGATGCCTTCAATATTTTTCTGGCTCAGGTCGAACTGCGAAACGACATGCCCTTTTCTATTACGACTTTTCCAGAGCGGCTACTGACAACCGGGCAGCAGGGAAAAATGTGGGAGGACGCCTTCGGTGAGTATTGATGCCATTCCCGGCGAGGTGTGGATGGTTGATTTTGGTTCCGTTGCGAAACAGCGTCCGGTCTTGGTCCTTGCTTTTCCGCAACCACGGGATGCCCGCGCACTGGTCGTGGTGGTTCCGCTCACGTCTCAGCAAAGGGGACTGCGCGGGGAAGTGGACATAGGCAAGCCGCGGTGGCTTCCAAAACAATCCTCCGTCAACGTTCAGGGGTTCGCGAGCATCGATCAAAACGCCCTTCTGCGAAAATTGGGAAGGCTGCCCGAAGCTCAGTATCAAATGGTGAAAGCGGCTGTTCGAGACCTGTTGGAGCAGTAGACTTCAGCAGGCTGTCGGACTTGTGTAAGGCCGACTCATATTTTTCTTTCAAGTCATCAGAGTATGGTAGCACGCCCGACATCCTGCTAAAAATTCCGCTTCGCGGAGGAA
>JBGSSC010000690.1:0-2239 GCA_041737265.1 Terrimicrobiaceae bacterium
TGCGGATTCCGCTGCGCCATTGTCGCCAACGGATCAAGGGCGACCAGTGGGCGCGAGGGTGAAAATGCGCCCAGGCAAGCTCCCAGAGGCCGGTCTGTGGGTCGGTGCCGTAGTCCTGCGGGGCGTCGGGTTCGAAGAGGACAAGGCGGTCCGGGCCCACCACCGTGGAGGCTCCTGCAAATTTCACAGTTCCTGCGCCGCTCAGGGTGAGGATGACAAGGTGGTTTCCGCTTCCGGCTGGCCGTATTGTGCCATATCCCCGTTGTTGGAGGAACTTTCCGCAGCGGAGGAGTGGGGGAGGCATAAGTGCGTGGCTAAATAACAGACCAACAGCAAAGAATCGCAAGATAATCCATATCATTTGGGCGATAATCCATTGCAGAAATTGATGGCAATAGGGAAAAATACCCTCATGAGTAATGCAACAGCAGCCTATCCCATCTTCACCGACCCTGTTTCCGTATTTCACGAACTCGGATACTGCATCGTTGATGACCTCTTTGATGCGGACGAACTTGCCGATATCGAGGCGTTTTTTGAAGAATACAGAAACTGTGGTGCGGCCGTCTTCGATGGCGGGTCGCACTATAAGGACATCGATAAGACGCAGCGTCAGGTGCGCGCGATGCACCCACACCGCTACAGCAACAAAGCACTGGGGTGGGCGTTAAACCCGCGGGTCATGGAAGTGCTCGATGTGCTTCTCGGAAGACCTCCCCTTCTCGCCCAGACAATGTATTATTTCAAACCTCCCGGCAGTGCAGGGCAGGGAATGCACCAGGACAACTTCTACCTTCTCGCCGCGCCGGCGACGTGCATTGCCGCCTGGACGCCGATCGACGACTCGGAGTTGGAGAACGGGTGCCTCTATGTCGCTCCCAAATCCAATGGGTGTGACATCCTCTGCCCGGAGACAAAGAACGATTGGTGGATGGGGTATGGCAGTCACATCTCGCCGTTTCCCCGCCAGTTCCGACCCGTTCCTGTTCCGGTTAAGCGGGGTCAAACGATGTTCTTCGGGGGGCAACTCATCCACGGCTCAGGCCCGAACCGGCACCCCACACGGAGTCGTCGCACCTTCATCGGGCACTATGTGGATGAGGCCTCAGAGCAGCTATCCAAGTTTTACCACCCGGTTCTCGACCGCCGAGGAGAAGCGGTTTCCCATGTTGGTGTCGCGGAGGGAGGCGGTCCCTGTGGGGACGGACTTGGCGGAGGCGTGCATTAGTTACGCACATTCCTGTCATGAATGGCAAACTGGAAGCACTCCGGAGCATGGCTCCCGGGTCAATGTCAGCACGTGAAAGGTTTCGCTGCCAGATGCATCACCTCCCGTTCGACCGTAACTTCGACATGGAGTTTGGCTACTGGGCGGATAACTTTCAGCTCTGGCCGGTTTTTCGGGACAATGGGATAAGCAACAATGAGGAGGCGGACCGGTTTTTCGGGTTTGATCCCATTCACACGATCAGCACACCATGGATGCATCCTTCTTTCCCCGAGGAAGAGATCTCCGTTAATGACACGACCCGAATCCTGCGCAACCGCGACGGGCTTCTGGCCGAGGTGCCCGTCGATGGCCATGGGACCATTCCCCATTTTCTTGAGTCCTCGATCCGCACGCCTGCGGATTGGTATGCAATGAAACAGGAGCGATTCGGCCGTTCGCACCCTGACCGCAAGCCCGTCGTGGAGGCTCTCCTGCAGAGACACGCCAACGACCGCGACTATCCGCTCGGCGTGAACTGTGGATCTATGATTGGCAGAGTCCGGGATCTGCTGACTGTGGAAGGTCTCGCGTATGCGACCTTTGACGAACCCGGGATGGTTGAGGATATGGTTGAGACCTCCTGCGTATTGATCGAAGATTTTTTGGATGCGGTGCTTCCATCAATTCGTTTCGACTTTGCCAGCGGCTGGGAAGACATCTGTTACAATGCGGGTCCTCTTGTCTCGATTGAATTTTTCCGGGAGGCGGTGGTGCCTCGCTACCGTCGGATCAAGGACAAGCTGTCTGCCCATGGCATCGACGTCTGGTGGATCGATTGCGACGGGGACTTGCGCCCGCTGATTCCCTATTTTCTCGAAGGGGGGGTCAACACTTTCTTTCCCTGGGAAGTCAATGGTTCCGGTCATCCCGGTGAAACGCTTGACCGGTGGGGTTCGGAGATTCGGATTATGGGTGGTGTTGATAAAATGCGCCTTCGCAAGGGACGCCAAGCAACGCGTGAGTGGCTCG
>JBGSSC010000700.1:0-4677 GCA_041737265.1 Terrimicrobiaceae bacterium
GAAGGTGCCATCTCAGCCATTCGCGAACTTGGGGGTGTCCGCCATGATTTTGCTTATGAGACAGATGGAGCCGTTCTCAAAGTGGATTCGCTCCGGCAGCGTGATCAGCTCGGCTCAACCTCCAAGGCACCCCGGTGGGCGATTGCCTACAAATATGAACCCGAGCGCGCGGAGACCCGTCTGCTGGATATCTCAATCCAAGTTGGCCGAACCGGAGTCCTGACTCCCGTCGCAGAGTTGGAACCCGTGACAGTGAGTGGCAGCCGGGTGAGTCGTGCCACACTTCACAATGAGGAGGAAATCCGCCGCAAGGACATCCGGATCGGAGACCGGGTGCTAATAGAAAAGGCGGGTGAGGTGATCCCCGCCGTGGTCGAAGTTCTTGTGACAAAACGCGACGGTTCGGAACGTGCCTTCGAGATGCCCTCTGCCTGCCCCTCATGTGGAAGCCCTGCCACACGCGAGGAAGGGCAGGTCGCCGTTCGCTGCATGAATCCCTCATGCCCGGAGCAATTGCTGCGCAGGCTGGAACATTTTGCAGCGCGGGGGGCGATGGATATCGAGGGTCTCGGCGAGAGCATGGTGGCACAGCTCGTGGGATCGGCGCTCGTTTCGAGCATCGCCGGGATCTACAAGTTGAAAAAGGAACACCTCCTCGGCCTCGAACGGATGGGTGAGAAGAGCGCGTCCAACTTGCTTGCAGCGATTGAAGCAAGCAAGAGCCGCAGCCTTTGGAGGCTCATTCATGGACTTGGAATCCTGCACGTGGGCGAGGTCGCAGCTCGCAAGCTCGCTTCGCGGTTTGGCACGATGGAGCGGTTGGCCGCAGCCACTGAGGATGAGTTGGTTGCCACCGAGGACATCGGTGAGGTGATGGCCCGATCGGTTCGCTTGTGGTTTGCCAACCCCATGGTCACCGGGCTGCTGGACTCATTGCGCAGTGCGGGCGTGAATATGGTGGAGACCGACTCTGCGGCACCGGCGGAGGGCGGAAAATTCGCCGGGACCACCTGGGTTCTGACCGGCACGTTGAGCATTCCGCGGGACGAAGCCGCAAATATGATCCGTTCCGCCGGAGGCAATATCAGCTCCAGCGTCAGCAAGAAAACGAGTTACCTGCTTGCCGGTTCAGAGGCCGGCAGCAAGCTCCAAAAGGCCCAATCTCTGGGGGTCACCGTCGTCGACGAGTCAGAGTTCCGGGCCATGGTCGCAGGCCTGTAGAACGGCAACGCCGGAGAATTTCAAAAACTAAACCCGGAAGCGCCCGCGAATGACGCAAATTCCCGCAAATAGGAAGGACTTCCAGCAGAGAAGGCTGCACGGCTGATGGCGTTTTGGAACCGTGGTTCCGTTTTTGTTTTGCCTCATTTTGCGCAGCAAAATTTTCTAATCCGGCGGCGATGATGGCTATTTCTTGCCGGCTCTCCTTGCGAACACCCCCGCCCTTGGCACCGGCTCCCGCCGGATTAGGGTCAAAGCTCCGTCGTGATCTCCGCATGGCGGATCTCCACGGCCACCGAGCTTGATCCCTTTGCGGAAAACCCCGCACCGCGCACAGGCGTCTCTCCGCCCGGAATCAAAAGAGGATGGGTAAACACGACGCCCTCGTAAGGCTTGGCTGCCGGTTTTCCTTCCACGAGTTCCGTTCGGCTGCCCCGAACCACCCCGGTCAGCGCAATAAATCTGAGGTTCCCTGAAAGCGGGCCGGTCAACAGGGGTTTGTTGGTTGGTGGCCAGATGCCGGGCGTGCCATGGGGGTCTGAACCAAAAACAAGGAGGAACTCTGCCGGGGCAGGGGTTCCGCCAAGAAATGAGATCCCTTTCTCGGGAGGCAGGTAACGTTTGCCCGCAGGCTGCACCGTTTTGAGGAAGCCGGCCTGCCCGAGCTTCGCATTGTCGGGCCGGAACCACTCAAGCTCTCCTTCAATATCGGAGGTTTCCTCGGAAGCAATTTTTTGAAAAAGCATATTTCCCCAAAGAAGCCCCGAGGACTTCGCGTAGGCAAACGCATGCACGGGCAGTTGCCATACACTCCCGCCCGGGTCCACGAGATACGCTGATGCGGTGAACTTCGTTCCATCGGCAAGCTTGCCGACTAGCTTGCAACACCCCGCATCATTCACACTCTGGGCTGCATAACCGTTCCCCAGACTGCTGTCCGGAGCGGGCAGCATGGTCGTCTGACGCCCCCCCATGGGATGTGGGGGTGAATGTTTTCCACTATACCCGGCTTGTAGCGCTTCGAGCGCCAGGTGCATCTCCCCCGAGATGACTCGGCCGCTGATAACGCCGGGAGCAGGCACGTCTTTCCGAAGCCAAATCGCAAGGTCTTCCTGGCCCTTGCGTGGAATGATGACGTAGCCGCGTCCGTCAGGTTCGAAACGACAGGAGAACGAATGTGTTTTTCCCTGTAGCAGAAGACGGCCCGTAAAGATGAGGTCCGCACGCACCGTGAAAGTGATAAGGCCGCTCTCCTCGAAGAAAGTATTTGCACCATTGGACTCCGAAAGGACTGCAGGCCCAACAGTCTGGATGGGTCGGACCAGGCCGTTATAAATGCCGCTGGCTGTCGGAGTCGGAGTCGGAGTCGGAGTCGGTGTCGGTGTCGGTGTCGGAGTCGGAGTCGGAGTCGGAGTCGGAGTCGGAGTCGGAGTCGGAGTCGGAGTTGGAGTTGGAGTTGGAGTTGGAGTTGGAGTTGGAGTTGGAGTTGGAGTCGGAGTAGCAGCCCCCTGCCCGAGGGCAGCAATCGTATTCGTGCCGGAGGTCGAATTGGAGTTTACGGTAATGGTTCCACCAAAGGCCTGCAGGGCATTGGGGCTGAAGGAGACTGTCACTAGGCGTTCGCCGCCGGCGGAGATTGTTCCCCCCACCCAATTGCCACTGAACCGGGCGGGATAATTAATCGAGCTCACGAGAAGGGTGCTGCTGCCGGTGTTCCTGATTCGCAGGGTTCGCTGGGAGGACTGACCGGAAACCACATTTCCGAAGGATAGGTTGCCAACGAGTTCGATGATCCGCGTTTCATTTGCGGGCAACGAGTAAGTGGCGACAAGACTCACTCCGGAGTAGGACGTGTAGGCGTCGATCATAATGAACCAGTCGCCGGCTTGAGGATTCGTGACGTTGACGCTTTCGTTGTTCCCAACGAGATACGGCGAATAGTCAAAGTTGTTGATTGTGGGCTTGCTGCCGCGCCTTACATAGAGATCCGCGTCGCCCGGCCCTCCGCTTGTGGAAATCGAAAGCGACACAGCGCCCGTGGGAACGCTGATCCGGTAATAACGCTGCGAGCCGCGCGCTCCAGAGACGTTCGTGACGGGCACTCCGTTGCTCAAAGCCGTGGTGTCCTCGATGGCCTGTCCCGTGCCGCTGCAGGCAATCGAGTCCGTGCCGTCGGTCTTGTCGCTCTGGGCCGTGATGATCCCGCCGTAGGACTGAGCCACGGCTGGCGCAAACGTGACCGCGACCTCACGGGAGGTCCCGGGTTGAATCGTCCCAGTGCCACCGTTCGCTGAGAAACCGGTGGGGAGCGAAATAGCCGTAACCGTGAGCGCCGCATCCCCGTCGTTAAAAATGCTCAGCGTCCTCCCGACCGTTTCCCCGATGCGGGCGCTCCCGAAATTCATGTCGCCCTCGAGTCGGATAACCTTCGAGGAGGTCGTCGAATAGGTGGCCACCAGGGAGACACTCGAAAATTCGGGTGACGCCGCCACCAGGATGAACCAATCGCCTGATTGCGGCTGGTTGACTTCGATCAGTTCGGTCGTGCCCGCTCCCTGGGAGACGAAGTCGTATTCCGTCGTGGAAGGTGTGCTTCCCCGGCGCAGATAGAGGTTGGCGTTGCCTGTGCCTCCCGAAGTCCCTACCCGCAGGAGCGTCTGTCCAGCCGGGACCGTGATGCGGAAAATGCTCCCACCACCCTCCAGCCCGTTGAAGGGCGGAGTCGGCACTCCGTTGGAAAGCGGTGCCAGAACATCCACGCCGGTGGCCGTAAGTCCTGTCGTTGACGTGCCCGAGGTCTTGTCGGATTGAACATTCAGCACGCCGGAGAAAATGCCGACCTGAGCGGGAGCAAAAGTTACCTCCACAAGCTGCGAGGATCCCGCCGCGATTGGTCCGGATGTCCAGTTGCCGGAAAATCCCTCCGGGACCGTAATGCCGGAAACCGTCAATGGAGCATTGCCATCGTTGAAAATGGTTAGCTGGCGCTTTTGCTGTCCTCCCACGGGAATAAATCCAAAGTCGAGATCGCCGGAAAGGCGGATGATCCGGGTTTGATTTACCGGCGGATCATATTTTGCAAGAAGCGTGACTCCGGAATACGACGTATAGCCCCGGACCATGACGAACCAGTCTCCTGCCACCGGGTTTGTGATGGAGACACTTTCATTGTTGCTGCTCAGATAGGGCCGGTAGTCCCAGTTGGCCGTTGTCGGAGCGCTCCCTCTGCGCACGTAGAGGTCGGCATCCCCCGTGCCGCCCTGAATGCTGAACTGCAGGCTTTGCTGGCCGGCGGGAACCGCAATGCGAAAGAACAGTTCGTTGGTACTGGACCCCGAGAGGTTTGGCACGGGCAGGTTGTTTCCAAGAATCTGGATTGCGTTGTCCTGGAGCCCGGTTCCACTCAAGGGCAGGGTTCCCGACCCTCCCGTTGCGTTGGAGTTTATTGAAAACGAC
>JBGSSC010000710.1:0-2458 GCA_041737265.1 Terrimicrobiaceae bacterium
AAAAGAAGTGGCAGGAAGGGATGGCAATCTTCTGCAAGCCGTTCACGAAAGCAGAGGTCCGCTACTTCGATCACTCCGCTGCCGCCGAGGCGCATCAATGGGTGGCTGGAGGCAGGGAAACAGAATGAGCAGACATCGTCACCACCGCCATGATTCGCACGCCAGAAGCACTCCTCCCCGCCATGTTCCCTATTGGCAGCGCGCGCACACCGACTGGCGTTTCTGGGTTGGCATCCTGCTGATGTTTGTCGCCATTACTGTCTATGTAATGAGTGGCAACCTGGCCGGCCGGTCCGGGTTGACTCCTCTGCCGCCCACCCCGGATGCCGCGTCGTCAGAATGAAGGAGCCGGCAAATCCGGGTTTGGTCGTGTCGGTGCGTGGCAGCGTCGTGGATGTGCATTTCGACGAGCATTTGCCAGCGATAAACAGCCTGCTTCGTGCGGGAGATAATAAAAAGATCGTAATCGAGGTGCAGGCCCAGCGCGATGCACATCTCGTCCGCGGCATTGCGCTGACTCCCACGCAGGGTTTGGCGCGTGGCATGATGGTTGAGGACTCCGGCGGGCCGCTGCAAGCGCCGGTCGGCAAGGGGATCCTCTCGCGGATGTTCGACGTGTTTGGCAACGCCATCGATCGCAAAGCACCTCCAACCGATGTGCAATGGCGGTCCGTGCATCGCATGCCGCCGCCGCTGGCCAGGCGTTCCACCAAATCGGAAATCTTCGAGACGGGCATCAAAGTGATCGATGTGCTGGTGCCACTGGAGCGTGGCGGCAAGGCGGGACTATTCGGCGGTGCAGGCGTGGGCAAGACCGTGCTCCTCACCGAGATGATCCACAACATGATCGGTCATCAGGAAGG
Organism: Terrimicrobiaceae bacterium; assembly: GCA_041737265.1. Classification (GTDB taxonomy): domain Bacteria; phylum Verrucomicrobiota; class Verrucomicrobiia; order Chthoniobacterales; family Terrimicrobiaceae; genus JBGSSC01. The sequence continues at coordinate 864 of JBGSSC010000710.1, forward strand.
GGTTAGTATCTTCTGCGGGATTGGCGAACGGTGCCGCGAGGGCGAGGAGTTGTATCGGGAAATGGACGAGGCCGGGGTGTTGCCGAAAATGGTCATGCTCTTCGGTCAGATGAACGAACTGCCGGGTGCGCGGTTTCGCGTGGGACATGCGGCTCTCACGATGGCAGAGTATTTTCGCGACGACGAGCGCCGCGACGTGCTGCTGCTCATAGACAATATCTTCCGTTTCATCCAGGCCGGTATGGAGGTCTCGGGCTTGATGGGACAGATGCCATCGCGTCTCGGCTATCAGCCCACGATGGGCACCGAGCTATCGGGACTGGAGGAGCGCATCGCCAACACGGATACCGGAGCCATCACTTCCATTCAGGCCGTCTATGTGCCGGCGGATGATTTTACCGATCCTGCGGCGGTCCACACGTTCTCCCACCTATCCGCTTCCATCGTGCTCTCACGCAAGCGGGCAAGCGAAGGGCTTTTTCCGGCCATCGATCCGCTGCAATCCGGCTCCAAAATGGCGACGCCGGGCATTGTCGGCGGGCGACATTACGCCCTGGCGCAGGAAATCCGGCGGACGCTCGCCCAGTATGCGGATCTCAAGGACATCATCGCGATGCTCGGCCTGGAGCAACTTTCGCCGGAGGACCGCAACGTGGTCGGGCGTGCCCGGCGGTTGGAGCGTTTCCTGACCCAGCCATTTTTCACGACCGAGCAATTCACCGGCCTCAAGGGAAAGCTCGTCAGCCTGGAGGATTCGTTGGATGGCTGCGAGCGCATCCTCCACGACGAATTCCAGGACCACCCGGAAAGCGCACTCTATATGATCGGCTCGATTGACGAAGCGAAAACCAAGGAGAAGCCCCAACCCGTTGCCACGCATGAATCTTAAAGTCCTGCTGCCGTTTCAAATCTTCGCCGAGAAGACCGGTGTCTCACGGATCGTCGCGGAGACGAGTGAGGGTTCCTTCGGACTTCTCCCGCACCGACTCGATTGTGTTGCGGCGCTCACTCCGGGGATTCTCACCTACGAGACTGAGGCGGACGGCGAAGTTTTTGTTGCGGTCGACGAAGGCATCCTGGTCAAAAGGGGTGCGGATGTCCTCGTTTCCGTCCGCAGGGCGCTTGGCGGCTCCGAACTTGGTCAACTGCGCGATGCAGTGAAACAAGAGTTTCTCACGCTCGACGACGATGAGCAAAGCGTGCGCAGGGTCATGGCCAAATTGGAATCGGGTTTTCTTCAGCGCTTCGCGACGTTTCAAAATGAGTGAGCAGACCAACAAATCTCCCCGGGAGGAGCCTCCTTTCTCCGTGCAGGTCGGCGCGAAGGCGGCCCGCAAGCTCAGGGCGAGGCGGCAGAGGAGGCCAGGTGTCTGGTCCGGCTTGGGAATGATGGGGCTGATTGGATGGTCCGTGGCAGTTCCAACGCTCCTCGGCGCTGCGCTCGGGATCTGGTTGGATAAACACCACCCGGGCACTTATTCCTGGACGCTGGCGCTTTTGGTGGCCGGCCTGGTGGTCGGCTGCCTCAATGCTTGGCACTGGGTCTCCAACGAAGAAAAAGCCATGCGGGACGAACAGGAGGATGACCATGAGTG
>JBGSSC010000726.1:0-4801 GCA_041737265.1 Terrimicrobiaceae bacterium
CCCGCCGTCGATTCAAGGCAGGAAGAGTGGGCGGGCAAGGGACTGCCACGCCCTACCAGGGAACGAGCTGCCCCAAGCGCGAAGCGCCCTTGGGCGGTAGGGCGCGGGTCTCCGACCCCGCCGTTGCTGAATGCATTGAAGAGTGGGACGAGAGCATCGACGGACAGCGACGGAGCGCCGTCCCTACCAATAGAACGTGCTGGCGCAGGCGCGGAGCGCCTCCTGATGGTGTTGCAAAGCAGTCCAACAGCCTATCGGTAAACGATACTATTTCTCGCCAAGGAATCCAAATCCCAAATTGCCTTCCCCCTTTACCTCCTTCTCCTCCTTTACTCCGCTGCGCTACGGTTGCCTCCCGGCGGCACTATCGAGTTACCCAATGAGGCGATTGCGCTATTGCGCTGGTGTTGGCGTGAGGAATCCGGCCTCTCTGGGTCCCCAAACAGACCCGATTTCCATGTGACGCAATCGTAACATTTAACTCATAGACCGACCTCAGGACGCCTGCGATAAAGCCGCTGTTCCATGAGGTGCTGTACCGGCCTTCTGCGAGCAAAGAGCGCTTACTTCCACGCTCGTTTCGGGTGGAAATTGTCGCTGCCAACAAAACCAAAAAAACAAAAAACAAAAACCACTAATGAAACGAAATAAAAATTGGTTGACGACGTCGGCACTTGCCGCCGCAGCGCTTGCGCTGTCGGTAGCTGGAGCAAGCGCCGCAGCCGACGACGCATACGACACGAACGATCTGCAGTTGTTCTTCCAAAACCCCGCGGGGACCGTTGGAAGCGGCAGCATCATCACCTATAGCCTTGGCAGCACTTGGGACTTGTTCCGGGATGCCGCGACTCCTAGTGACACAAACTATGGGCAGGTTATCAACCTTGGGAACATCAATGCCACCCTTACATCAACCTTCGGGGCCAACTGGAGCAGCTTGAATGCAACGATCTGGTCGGGTGCCGTCGGACAAAAAGGGAGCACAAACCCTGCGGCTACCGCACTGTCCAATAACGACTATGCCCGCACGGTCTATGTCACCCAGGCCCGCTCAGGAGCAGGCACGGTCAACGCGGCCAATTCCACAGCACCCTATGTGGCTAATGCCTCATCGGGCGGACTTGCGTCTGCCATCCAAGGTGCCAACTCTGTGCAGCTAACCCAGACAAACCCCTATGTGGTGGGCGTGGGCGACACGGTCATTGACACCCAAAACCCGTTCATTCCTTCAACGTCAATTCCCGACCTGGCCTACACCGCCATCAACGGTGGAGTTCAGGGATCGATCAGCAGTTCGACCTATTCCTTCGGTTCCATCACCGGAGTCGTTTTGGGTCTTGACCTGTATCGCATCACGCCGGTTGCCAACGTTTCGACCGGAGCAGGCTCATGGGAGTTCAATAACAGTATCTCCGGCGTCACAAGTGAAGTGGGTTACTATCTGGGTACCATCACAATTGGCAGCAACGGAGACGTCAACTTCACTGCGATTCCCGAGCCTTCAACGGCCCTTCTGGCCCTTGGCGGTGCACTCACGACTGCCTTCCTCGCCCGTCGTCGTCGTCAAACCTCAACTGTTCAGTAACGTAATCTAAAGATCCAACATCTCGTTTAACTAAAAAAACAAAAACAAACTCCTTAAAATGAAAATCAAATCCATCCTTACCGGCGCTTTGGCGCTCGGTCTTGCGTCCTCCGCCTTCGCGCAGACGGACATCACCATCACGGGGGCCACGGCCTTCCGGCAGGCAGCCATGCTCGCCATCTACAATGCGTATAATTCCATTGGAGGCGGCCTTGGCAATAACTTCAACGTGGCCCACGACTTTCCGGGCAACGCTGGAAACGAACTGGGTCAGTTGATCGCCTCGAACAAGGCGATTTTCCGCGGAACGTTCCCCGGCATCTCCGGGGAAACGATTGTCCGCACATCGTTCAACGGCTCGGTGGAAGGGCTTCGCGCCATTGCCTTTGTCGGCAACGGCACGAACAACGCCTCGGTCTTCCAAGTCCAGTCGATCGGTGGAAACATCACCGCGGATTTCGACGGCTCTGGTGGTCTCTTGGAAACCATCCGTCCGAAATTCAGCTTCTCGGATGTGTTCCAGTCCTCGAGCCCGGTACCCGGAACCCTTAACTTCGGCAATGCGACAAACTCGCGCGTCGGCGTGGTGACCTTCACCATGCTTGCCAGCGAGAGTGCGCCCTCCGGGCTTAACGTCACCCAACAGCAGTACAAAGCACTGCTTCAGCAGGGCGTCCAACCCCTGCGTCTGTTCACAGGTAACACAACCGACACGACGAAAGTCCTTGCCACGGGCCGCAACGACGGCTCCGGAACCCGCACGACCTACCTCGCCGAAATCGGCTTCGGTATTGCGAACCCTGTTCAGCAATACGTCGCCACCACTGCGGGTGCGTCCGTCAACGGTACGATCTCTGCAGTGACGGTTGTACCCTTGGGTGGTACTGGCACCGGTAACTTGGCCACCTCGGGCGGTGCCTCGAACAACTCCAATGTTTGGGGTAACAATGCGGTCGGCAACGGTGGTTATTCAAGTGGCAGCACCCTGCGTGACCACATGGCCCGTACAACCGCTTCGGTGGATGTCTACGATGGTATTGAACAAGATCCGATCTACACCGAGCCGGTCATCCTCATGACCTTCCTCTCGACTGCTGACGCATCGAACGCCATTGGCAATGGTGCGAAAATCGTCTCGTTCAACGGTGTGACCGTTGATCCAAGCGGCGGAATCGATGCCACGGAAAAGGCGCGGGTGACCAATGGTCAGTATTCCGCATGGAGCTACCAGCACCTGTACAATCACGGCAGCCTGAGCACGAACGAGAACGAATTCCGTTTCCGCTTCTTCAACACATGGCTCAATCCAGCCCTCGTGACGACCGCCAACGGAATCGTGCTGGGTGATATGAGTGCCTCACGGCCTGGCGATGGCAGCCCCATCGTTTCGCCTCTCTGAGTTGCGCTCGGTCCTAAGTTAACAACCAACAAAGCAAAGCTGGCACCGGGCGACCGGTGCCAGCTTTCTTTTTTTCACGAATGAAATCCACGAAGGCAATCTTGATTCTCCTCTCCGGTGTTGTGCTTGGTGCCGGGGGGGCGTTTTTTCTCACTCGTCCGCACGTTCCTCCTTCCCAGGTGCCTGCTTCTCGCGAGGACCGAGCAGGATCTCCAAAAAATGATGATTCGGAGAGTGCCGGGCCATCGCTGATTGGTCGCCGTGGCACTGGTGCTGATGCGGGAAGGTCAAACACTGGAGGCCCCCCGACAGCTAAGGCAAAGGGCGACTCAGGAGAGGCTGTCGGGACAGCACCCCCAAGCCTGTCGAGCAACCCGGTATCCGGTGTTGCCGACAATGCAGGCACGGACCGAAAGAATTCAGCGGCGCTATCGTCCGGCGGTGGCACTCCTGGCGGTGGCACGGTGTCGAGCACGGCAATTCCATCGGGACCGGTGGGTGCCGCGGCTTCTTCTGCGGAGCAGGCTTTGATGAATGCGGCAACTGCGGGTAGCGGCATCGAACTGAAAATTGATGTGCCCTTCGGGGCGAAGGTTCCGGCAGTCGTTTTGGATACCGCGGAGGAAAGGCCTGCTCCTCAGCAGGCAGCGCTGGCCGAGATTTTGGCTGACTTCAGCGAGGACGTTGCAGGCATCACGCCCGACTCGCCTGATGCGACAAGGATTTGGGAGCAGGCAAGGCTACGCGCCGATGAACGCTACCGAATTCTCTTCGGCGATGACGCCTTTAATGCTCTGACCATGAAGGCCGCAGTCGAGGCACTCCAAGAGAAAGACTCCACGTCCGCGAAGACCGGCCCGTGAGGAGTCCCTTCACGCATTGACTGGGCCTGCTCAGTCGCTGATCCATCATCTGTTCATCCAAGAATGGGCGGTGTGATGCGCTTCCAGAGGATTCGACGGACAGCGGCGGAGCGCTGTCCCTACCAACGGGCGAGCTGGCGCAGGCGCGAAGCTTTCCCATTACGGTAGGGCGCGGGTCTCCGACCCCGCCGTCGCTGGAATGCATTGAGAATCGGCGGTTGCGCGATGTTCCTTCCGCGCAGCGGAGCTTAAGCCGCTTGCCTGGCAGGACACTCGTCTTTGCTCTCTCGCTTCCTTGCCAGCAAATGGGGGCTCGTTGCTGTGTCCGACAAAGCTACCATGGCCTGACAAGCCGCCCAGGCCTATTTGGCGGAAGTCGGTGCGACTGGCGGCTTTGCAGCCTGGACAATCTTGGCAATGCGGTCTTTTTCATCCATTGCCTTCACGATGGTTGTCGGGTCCAGTGCAGGCCGTAGCTGGTCCAAAGTCTTCTTCGCAGTGAGCTCACCTTCCGACTCGGAAAGCATTAGCCACCCGAGTGCCTCCAGCCGACGCTGAGCCTTGGGGTCTTCCGGCACGAGGAGGTGCCCCAGATTGCTCTGGGCCTTCGGTTCCCCTTGCATGCCTGCTTTTCGGAACCATTCCTCTGCGACTTCGAGATCGAGGCCCCTGCCTCCAAGTCCATCTCTATAGGCAATACCGACAAGGTTCTGAGCTTTCGGGTTGCCCTCATCAGCCAGCGGTTGGATGAGGACAAGAGCTTTTTCATAGTCGATCTCTTGATTGTCGTCGCCGAGGAAATAGAGTTCGCCTAGGGCATAGCGTGCTTCCGGGAGCCCGGAATCCGCGGCTTTCTGCATCCACTGAATGCCCTCGGAGTTGGACATCCCGGTTCCACGGCCTTTGCGGTACATGAGTCCCAGATTCAGTTGGCCTTTGGGTGATCCGGCCTCG
>JBGSSC010000731.1:0-5567 GCA_041737265.1 Terrimicrobiaceae bacterium
ATGCGCGAGCACTCGGAGGCAGTAAAATGCGTGTCCAACATGCGCCAGCAATACATCGGCGCCATGGCATTCGCCTCCGACAAGGGAGTTCTGCCCCGCGCAGTGGATGCAGGCACGTATTGGTTCCGGGAAATTGCCCCCTACCTCGGCTACGACCCCCTGAAAACCGGAAAAGACTACCCTCTCTTCATGTGCCCCAAGCGCCCAATCAAGCGCCTGCAGGAAATCGTGACGAGTCAAGGAGGGTCAATCAGCTACGGCGGCTATCTCACCAACCCCGTGGTCTGTGGCATTCCTCCCAACAGCCTTCCCGTCAAGCGGATGTCTCAATTCCCCAAACCGGCAGCAATCTGGCTGGTTGCCGATGGAAACGGCCAAGGGGCCGCGTACATTTGGGATGTTGCCACCATTGAAAAACGAATCGCCTACGACCACAAGATCGGCGGCCAGATGAAAGCCCAGCTCCTCATGCTCGACGGCCACGCCACGTCAAAGACCAAAGATGAAATGATCGCCAACGAGGGAAACTTCTGGGCCGACCCCAGAATTCCAGACTGAGCGGCTCAACTCCTAATCCGGCGGGAGCCGGTGGCAAGGGTGGTGGTGAGGGCAAGGAGACCCGGTGAGAAACGGGTGCCATGGCCGCCGGATTAGAAAATTTTGCTGTGCAAAATGAGGAGGAATGAAGACGGAGCTTCGGCGTCCATTTGAGAGGGGGCTCTGCCATTGGGTCGAGTCTCTCCCCTCACGCCCTCACGGGCGCGGCTACAGTTCTACGCCCTAAGCCAACGCTGCCAGTGCGCCAGACCTGGATCTGGGCAGGTTCCCGCACAACTGGGCAAGTGCCGTATGGGGAGGAGTTGCTCCGGAAGGATCGAACACTCCGAGCAAACGCGCGGTCTCTGCCTCAAAATGGTCAAAGGCGCGGCGAGAGGGTGGTTTTGCGGAGATGTGATCGAGTGCCCGGCCAAGGAGGTCATGCAGTTCATGAGAAGCCTGCATGGGTGGTGCCACGGCAGCAGAAAGCTCTGCAAAATACGAGGCCAGAGCCAGCGAAGCATAGGGGTTGCCACAGGTGCTGAAGGAACTTTCCACCGTCACTTCCCTCAAGGAATGAAGGCTGGAGGTTCCCGACATCGTAACCGTGATCTCGGCGCAGTGAAAGAGGTCCAGCTTGCCGGCAAGGGTGCTTCCGGGCCGCAGAGCCCCGCGGGCGGAAGTGCGCAGGGAACCGAAACGGTCGGTGAGCCAGGTGATAATGAGGCTCGACTCCGACCACCGGGATTTCCGCACCAGAATTGCGCGACAATGTTCCACTAGCGAGGCACTGCCTCAGACCAGGTGAGGCAAGTTTGAAAATTTCCGCCGCTGATTGTTTGCATCTTCAACCCCCAGTGCCTCGCTGAAGGAATCTGGCAGAGATGCCGGGGCCTGCCGTATTGGCGGCAGGCCCCTCTCCTCCTCACCGCAATCCGAACCGGGACGTCAAGTGGCCGCCGGTTCGGCGGGGGTCGGAGTGCCTTCGGGGGAAAATATGAGTTTTTCGCCGCTGCGGGAAACGCCAAGGGACTGGCCGGGCTTGATATTCCCGCGGAGAATTTCCTCGGCCATCGGGTCTTCAAGGTAACGCTCCACGGCGCGGCGCATGGGCCGGGCTCCGTATTGCGGGTCGTAGCCTTTCTCGATGAGGAACTCTTTCGCGGATTCGTCGAGCACAAGCGAAATCTCTTTCGTCTTGATGCGGCCAACGACTTTCTCGATTTCGAGGTCGATGATGCGGACGAGGTCGGTTTTCTGCAAGGTGCGGAAGACGATGATATCATCGAGACGGTTCAGGAACTCGGGTTTGAAGACCCGCTTTGTTTCATCGAGGATTTTGTCGCGCATGCCTTCGTGGGTGGCATCATTGGTTGCCGCACCGAATCCGAGTGACGTCTGCTTCTTGATCAGTTCGGCCCCGACGTTGGAGGTCATGATGATGATCGTGTTGCGGAAGTCGATTTTCCGCCCGAGGCTGTCCGTGATTTTCCCTTCTTCCAGAATCTGGAGAAGCAGGTGCATCACGTCGGGGTGGGCTTTTTCGATTTCGTCGAAGAGAACCACCGAATAGGGACGCCGGCGCACGGCTTCGGAAAGCTGTCCCCCCTCCTCGTAGCCGACATAGCCGGGGGGCGTGCCAATCAGGCGGGAAGCCGTGAATTTCTCCATGTATTCCGACATGTCGATCTGGATGAGGGCATCCGCGTCACCGAACATGAACTCGGCAAGGGTGCGCGCGAGGAAGGTCTTTCCGACGCCGGTGGGTCCGAGGAAAATGAACGAGCCGATCGGCCGGCGGGGATCCTTGAGATCCGCGCGGGAACGACGCAGGGCTTTGCTGATTGCTGTAACAGCCTCATCCTGCCCGATCACTTTGGCTTTCATCTCAGTCTCCATCGCAAGGAGTTTCTGGGTTTCGGCCTGCTCCATGCGGGAAAGAGGAACACCGGTCCACTTCGACACGACATGCATGATGTCATCCTCGGTGACAGTGACGAGTTTCTCTTCCTTGCTGGCTCTCCATTCGGAGAGGACCTTGTCGAGCTGGTCCTTCGCGGCCTTTTCGTCGTCGCGGAGAGCGGCTGCTTTTTCAAAGTCCTGAGCCTTGATTGCCGCTTCCTTGCTGGCACGGATCGTCTCGATCGAGGCCTCGATGTCCTTGACATCAGGCGGCCGGGTCATGGCGGCAATGCGGGCGCGTGATCCCGCCTCGTCCATGACATCAATTGCCTTGTCGGGCAGGAACCGGCCGGTGAGGTAACGGTCGGAAAGCTTGGCTGCCGCCTCAACGGATTCGTCGGTGATTTTGGCCTTGTGGTGCGCCTCGTATTTCGGGCGGATACCTTTGAGGATCTGGATGGTCTGCTCGACGCTCGGAGCTTCGACTTTAACGGTCTGGAAGCGGCGCTCCAGGGCCGAGTCCTTTTCGATATACTTGCGGTATTCGTTGAGCGTCGTTGCCCCGATGCACTGCATTTCACCGCGTGAGAGTGCGGGCTTGATGATGTTGCTGGCGTCCATGGCACCCTCCGCCGAGCCCGCACCGACAATCGTGTGGAGTTCGTCGATGAAGAGGATCACATTCTTGCTGCGGCGGATTTCGTCCATCACGGCTTTGATGCGCTCCTCGAACTGACCACGGTACTTCGTGCCCGCGACCATCAGGGCCAGATCCAGCGTGATCACTTTTTTGTCATGCAAGAGCTCGGGTACAACCCCCGAGACAATATCCTGAGCGAGACCTTCGGCGATGGCGGTTTTTCCGACGCCGGCCTCACCGATCAGAACCGGGTTGTTTTTGGTGCGGCGGCAAAGAATCTGGATGACACGTTCGATTTCGTCGGCACGACCAACAACCGGATCCAATTCGCCTTTCTTGGCCATCTCGGTCAGGTCCCTCCCGAACGCGCGGAGGGCGGGCGTTTTGCCGTCTTTTTTCCCGGATTCGCCTGCGGGGATCGCTTCGCCTTCCTCGCCGGCAAAGTTGGGATCCAGTTCTTTGAGGATTTCATTTCGGGTGCGCTCGATGTCGATCTCGAGAGATTTGAGCACACGCGCTGCAACTCCTTCGCCTTCGCGGAGAAGTCCGAGGAGAATATGCTCGGTGCCCACATAACTGTGTTGCAGCGCCTTGGCTTCCTTGCCCGCAAGCGCAAGAACCTTTTTGACACGGGGCGTATAAGGAATGTTTCCGACCATCTTGGTCTCCGGCCCGGAACCAACCTGCTTCTCGACTTCCATGCGAACAGTCTCGAGATCGAGTCCCATTTTTTGGAGCACGTTGACAGCGACGCCCTGCCCCAACTTGATGAGGCCGAGCAGCAGGTGTTCGGTGCCCACATAGTTGTGGTTGAAGCGATCGGCCTCTTTCCGTGCGAGGGCGAGGACTTGTTGGGCGCGGGGAGTAAAGTTATTCATCATCTTTTTGCGGCTTGTTTCCGGTGTCCGTTGGCGCGATTTTCGCGACGTCAGGTCTTGGAATCTTCTCCAATGTGGCGCGGATCAGGGCGGCGCGCAAGGTGTCCCTTTCTTCCGCATTCATTTTCTGGGCCTGAGCCCCGCGCTGCAGGTGCGCCGGCTGGGTTTCTGTGAAGAGACAATCGACCGAGACACGGGCCGATTGGGGAAAAATCCCGAGGTCTGTGGCCAGCTTGAGTACGGAGATATGGTTGAGTGCCTCCTTCGATGAAATCGAATGCGCATGGGAGAGGATTCCGAAAGCCCGCCCGATCTGATCCAGAAGGGTCACCGGTTTGTGCTGAAGAAGAAGTTGCCGGGCATTTTGCTCGTGTTCGATGATTTGTTCGATGACCCGCCGCAACCGGGATAATATCTCCTCTTCCGACTCGCCGAGGGTGGTCTGGTTCGAGACTTGGAAGAGGTTGCCCATGGCTTCCGAGCCTTCTCCGTGCAGCCCGCGCACAGCCAGACCGATCTTGTTGACCGAATTGATGATCTTGCTGATCTGATCCCCCATGACGAGGGCCGGCAGGTGGAGCATCGCGGACGCCCGCATTCCTGTTCCCACGTTGGTGGGACATGCGGTGAGATATCCAAGCGATGGATGGAATGCGTATTCAAGCATCGGCTCGAGGGCGGTGTCGGCCGCATCGATCATTGCATAGACCTTCTCGAGTTGGAGCCCCGGACGGATCGCCTGCATGCGGAGATGATCCTCCTCATTGATCATCACGCTGAGTGATTGCTCGGCGTTTACGACAACCGCGCTGCCGACTCCCTTGGCGGCATGTTCGCGGCTGATCAAATGGCACTCCACAAGCACCTGCTTCTCCAGCGGGGAAAGTGCCTCAAGGTTTTCCGAATAGGCTCCCCGCATGGCCGGCAGGCTTTCCACTGCGGACTTGGCGGTTTTCAAGACCTCGACCCGCTCAGCCTTCTTTGCCCAACCGGGAAATGGACGCGCCACCAGGTTCCGGGCGAGCCTCACGCGGCTGCTCACCACGATCTGACCGTGTGGTCCATCTCCATGGGGCCATCCGCCGGGATTCGCAATCAGATCGGTAAAAGTCACTGGTCGGATTTTCCCGCGGATGTTTCGATTTGACGGATCTGATCGCGCAGGTTCGCGGCGAGTTCGTACTGCTCGCTGGCAACGGCCTCATCGAGGCTTGATTTCAAACCCTGGATCCGCTCGCCGAGACGCCGGGTTTCACGTTGCGGGCCGGGCATCTTGCCCGCATGAACAAGACCCTTGTGCATGTTTCGCAACATCCCCTCCAAATGATCCGAGAAAACATCATAACAAACGCTGCAGCCAAGCCGGCCGGTCTTTTTAAGATCCGCCAGCGTGAACCCGCAACCCAGGCACTTCGTCTTTGCCAGGACGGCCCCTTCCATTTCCTTTTCCGAACCAATGCCGGAAAGCACATCGGTGAGCGCAAAGCCCGTCGGGTCGTTGACCCCTTTTTCTTTAGCGCAGGCCTCGCACAAGTTAACCTTGTGCATATTTCCCTCGACGATCTGGGTCAGGAAGACCGTCGCTTCCTTGTCACCGCATGCGTCGCCTT
>JBGSSC010000742.1:0-6289 GCA_041737265.1 Terrimicrobiaceae bacterium
TGTCAACCCGTCGGAAAACATACCGATTGCTCTGAATAGTCATGGTGTTGTTGCCTCCGGTGATGCTCCCCCAATTGGCAGGGGTTGTACTATTCGACCCGGTAAAGTCCGTCTGATAAAGTTCGGTTCCCGGGAGAACCTGCGCTTGAAGGGACGCCGTCGCGGCCATGGAAATAAGAAAAGTGATGACACGAAAGGGAGGGAGTTTTGCATTCATAATGCAAACTCTAGGCCTCCAGCTTTTCCTTGAAAATGCCTTGATTGCTCTCATCATAGAGCATCTCGATGAGTAAAATCACCATGGCCGACGTGGCGGCTGCCCTGGGAGTGCATCCCACCACAGTGTCCATGGCGTTGCGGGGGAATCAACGGATTCCGTCCGCCACGCGCGAAAGGGTGGTGCTGAAAGCGCGGGAAATGGGATACCGTCCGAATCCTCTGGTCTCGGCCTTGATTGCGGAACGAAAGAAAGGACGGATCTACGGCAAAGGATCGACGCTGGCGTTTCTGACCTCCGGAAACCGGCGGGACTTCTGGCGCCTCTCGCCGAATTACGTGTACGTTCACGAGCGTATCATCCACCACGCCCTCGCCAGGGGGTATCAGGTGGAGGATGTCTGGCTCAATGAACCGGGCATGAGCCCGGGGCGGTTGCGGGAGATTCTGCTCTACAGGGGCATTCGCGGCATCATGGTGGCTCCGCTGTCCACCCGGCAGCAGCATCTGGATTTTGATTTCTCCGAGTTTGCCACGGTGGCCCTGGGGCTCACGCTGCATTCGCCGGCATTGGATCGGGTCGCGGTGGATTATTTTTCGATGCTGCATGTGGCGGTGCGCCGGCTGCTGGATCTGGGCCACCGGCGCATCGGATTCGTCACCAGTTCCCTGATCGACAGCCGGGTGAACCACCAATCGCTCGGAGCCTTTCTGGCCGAGCGTCATGTCAACCCGTGCGCAGTGGTCGCGCCCATTGCCGTCGATACGTGGAAGGCTGCTCCGGTCAAAAAATGGATGCGTGAGCGAAAACCGGATGCCGTCATCACGTCCATCCGCCCGGAATACACCGACACGCAGCAGTGGCTTTTGGAAGACGGTCACCGGGTTCCCGTCGACGTGTCCCTGATCTGTCTTGATTGCCTGTTTAATTCCTCCCAGAGCGGGATGGTCCAGAATCTCGACCTGGAGGCGGGCTCGGCCGTGGATTGGGTGACAAGCCGGGTGGAACGAGCCCAGTTCGGAGTTCCTGCGAAGCCGCAAACTCTGTTGGTGGATGGCATTTGGCGGCAGGGCGATACCGTGGCCTCCCGGACCAAGTCATTCGCCTGACGCGGGTTCCCCGCTCCTGCCTTCCCGCATCACCCCTATAGCCTCGGGATCCGCATAACCGGCGGTTCTCTCCCCTTGGAAACGAACAGAGTCGCGGCTAAGCTGGGTGTTTTGCACGGTGTTTATCCACGAAGTATTTCATCGTGTGATAGAGCACCGAGTCGAAATCATGCTCCGATTTCCAGCCGAGAAGCGTCCGGGCCTTGTCCACATTGGGAATCCGGCGGTCGCAATCCTCGTAGCCTTTCCCGTAAAACTCCTCGCTTGTGACATTGACGATTGCCGGATGCGGGTCGTTCATGCGTCGGAACTCGCGGTCGAAAATTTCGACCATGCGATGGGCCATCTGCTTGATCGTGACCTCATTTTCAGGGGTCCCGATGTTGAAGATCTGACGATTTGAGACGTCGGCCCGGTCGATGATTCGCACAATACAATCGACGGCATCATCGATGTAGGTGTAAGCGCGGTAGTTTGTGCCGCCATCGACCAGTTTCATCGGTGTGCCGTATAGCAGGGCGTTCATGAAATGGCTGAAGACGCGGGGGTTGCCGGTCTGCTCGCTGGGAAGGTAATCGATGCGCGGTCCGATGAAATTGAACGGACGGATGATCGTATAATCGAGGCCCTCTTCGATGCCATAGGCGTGGAGCACACGCTCAAGAAGCTGCTTGGCACTTGCGTAGATCCAGCGGTGGTTGCGGATCGGCCCCATGATGAGGGGAGTGTCGTCCTCACTGAATGGCATCGGGAAGTCGGCAGAGTTCTTGCCGAATGCCCGCGCGGCCGTGATTCCGTAAACCTCACACGTCGAAAATTGGACGATCCGCTTTTTGTGCTTCACACAAAACTCGGCGATTTTGAGGTTCTCGGTGAAGTTCAGTTTGAAGACGTCGATCGGGTTGCTGACGTAGAGTGCCGGGTTGGCCATCGCAACAAGATCGACGACCACGTCATGTGCGATGGTCAGCTCCTCCAGCTTTTTTTCGTCCCCGCGGATATCGAACTGAACGTAGTTCAGGGCCTCCCCGCCGAGCGTGTCATCAAGTTTGTCCCGTTCGATATCGAGAGCGGTGACCTCGTGGATGCCGTCGCGGATGAGTCTTTCGGTCAGGTTGGCACCGATAAAGCCTCCGGCACCGAGCATCAATATTTTCATAGGCTGGTCTGGGCAGGCATAACAGGTGCATCACCAGCAAACAATAGGATTGTTTGAACCCCCTCCGCATCCAGCGCAACCGGATGCGAAACCCATCCTTACTCATTCTACGTATTCCTCCGGTCCCCTACTGACTTTGCGAAGCAAAATTTCCTAATTCGGCAGCGAAGGCAGCCATTTCTCGACAGGTCCCATTGCCCCCAAGTCCACCCGTGGCACCGTTCCCCGCCGGATTAGTCCGGGTTGCACCCGTGGAGAGAGCCTGCTAAGCACAAACGGATGTTACGAATTCGAGCATTTCAGGGTTTGAGCCCGGCACCCGGGCTGGCAGAAACGGTGGCCTGCGTGCCTTATGACGTGGTGAACCGGGAGGAAGCGGCGGCACTTGCGGCAGGGAACAGGCACAGCCTGATGCACGTCGACCGTGCAGAAATCGACCTCCCGCCGGAGACCGACCCCTATTCGGAGGTTGTCTATGCCACGGCCAAGGCCAACTTTGACGGCTTGATAGCCGATGGCTCCCTCATCCGGGAACCGGCGCCCTGCATTTACCTCTACCGCCAGCAAATGGGGGACCACGTGCAAACCGGAGTGGCTGCCGTCTGCCACATCGAGGACTATGAAAATGACACCATTCGCAAACACGAGAAGACCCGCAGGGATAAGGAAGATGACCGCACCCGTTTGATTGGCACGCTCAGCGCGAACACAGGGCCGGTTTTTCTCACCTACCGCGACCTTCCCACGATCGACGAACTGGTTGCCTCTGAAACCAGAGCGGTTCCGGCTTTTGACTTCACAGCTCCCGACGGGATCCGGCACACGGTCTGGCGGGCGACCGACCCGGCAGCGATCGAAGCCGCATTCGGAAAAGTGCCTGTCGCTTACGTGGCCGATGGCCATCACCGCAGCGCGAGTGCCGCCCGGGTGGGAAGGGAACGCCGCGAGGCGAACCCTCACCACACGGGCAAGGAGGACT
Organism: Terrimicrobiaceae bacterium; assembly: GCA_041737265.1. Taxonomy (GTDB): domain Bacteria; phylum Verrucomicrobiota; class Verrucomicrobiia; order Chthoniobacterales; family Terrimicrobiaceae; genus JBGSSC01. Next base: position 3,465 of record JBGSSC010000742.1, read on the forward strand.
ATAATTGGTTCCTTTGCGTGCTTTTTCCTGCCAATCAACTGCGCATCCTGCCTTACAACCGTCTGGTCTACGACCTCAACGGGCTGTCAAAGGAGGATCTGACCGAGTCCCTCCGCTCGCGATTTCATCTTGCCGGCCAGGCGCAACCCGTTCCCGCGTCTCCCGGCCATGTCAGTGTGTATTTTGAGGGACGGTGGAGAGGGCTCTCCTGGGACCCGGACCCCGCGGCAACCCCGGTCTCCTGTCTCGATGTGAGCGTGCTGCAGGAGCGACTTCTGGCTCCCGTGCTCGGCGTTGAGGACCCGCGCACCAGCAAGCGGATCGACTTCGTAGGCGGGATCCGGGGCACCGAGGAACTGGAGAGGCGGGTGGATTCCGGAAATGCCGCGGTGGCTTTCTCGATGGCGCCGGTGACCGTGGATCAACTCATGGACATCGCTGATGCCGGGGAGATCATGCCTCCCAAGAGCACATGGTTTGAGCCGAAGCTGCGCTCCGGACTCTTCATTCACGTCTTCTAGATTCCTTGAATTCCTGAATTGGATGCATTTGCGTCAAGTTTTGGATTCTCTCTGGTTTCTCGCTTTCCCCCTCAAGGAATCTAAATGACTTTTCGCAGCGAAAAGTCTCCAGCGGGGCACCGCGGCGGTGCCCCGCTTGTGACAACTTCGTAACGCGCAAAAGTTTGCAAGCCATGGGCCCGGCGGGCCTAATGGCGAACCGCCACCTTCCATGAAGACCGTCCAACAATACCTCGACGAGACCCCCAAGTGGGCGGATGGAACAAACGTTCCCACAACGCCGCTCACGAAAATGCAGTTCCGCATCTTCGCGCTGGCCTGCGCCGGTAAATTTTTTGAGGGCCTTGTCGTCTTTATGACCGGCGTGGCGCTTCCGCTTATTTCCCAATATTTCGATCTCCGTCCCTCGGACAAGGGGTTTGTAACAGCGGCTTCGCTGGCCGGGATCCTGGTGGGCGCGAGTGCTCTGGGCGGACTTGCCGACATGCTCGGCCGGAAGGTGATGTTTATCGCGGAGATGATTTTATTCGTTCTGTTTCTGGTGGCTCTCACTTTTGCACCGACCTTTCCGATTCTTGTCATCTGCCTTTTTGGTGCCGGGCTGGCCCTTGGATGCGACTATCCGACTGCCCACCTTGTCATCTCGGAAAGCATCCCAACCAATGCGCGTGGCAGGCTGGTTTTGATGGCCTTCGCTTTTCAGGCCGTGGGAGCATTTATGGGGACGGCAATCGGCTTTGTGATCCTCTTTGAAGACCCGTCCATCGATGCATGGCGGTGGATGTATGCCTGCGCGATTGTCCCGGCCATCTTTGTCATCATCGGCCGATTCTTTGTTACCGAGAGCCCTCATTGGCTGGTTGCCAAAGGCCGGATGGCCGAGGCCGAGAGGGAGACGCTCCGCCTGCTCGCCCGCGATCCCGAATATCCGACCCACGTTCAGCTGCGCAATCCGCGTGCCGGCAAAAAGAAAAAACCCGACCACTACGGGGTCCTTTTCGAAAAGCAGAACCAGAAAGCCACCGTGCTTTCGTCCGTGCCATGGTTCCTCCAGGACCTGGGCACTTACGGCATAGGCATTTTCACTCCGACGATTCTCGCGGCCATTATCGGTTCGGAAGTCGCGGGCAATTCCCTCTCCGCCGTCATCCACAACGACATGCTTGCCGCAGAGGGGTCCGCGGTAATGGACGTTTTCTTTTTCCTCGGAATTATCGCCGCCATTGTTCTCGTGGAAAAAGTCGGCCGGATGAAGCTGCAAATCATCGGCTTTGTTGGCTGTGCAGTGGGGCTGGCGCTCGCCGCGCTCTCCATCCGCCCCGATGGCAGCCACCAGATGGTGCTTCTTTTTGCGGGCTTCATCCTCTTCTACTTCATGACGAACCTTGGCCCGAACGCGATGACTTACCTTATCGCGGGAGAGGTTTTTCCGACCCATGTGCGCGGCAAGGGTGCGGGCTTCGCGGCCTCCGTTGCCAAAGTTGGAGCCGTCCTTACCGCGTTTCTCTTTCCGATCCTCCTGAACGCCATCGGGACGGTTGCGCTCCTCTACGGCCTCGTCGTGGCCTCACTCATCGGCGCAGTTGTAACCTGGATCTTCGCCATCGAAACAAGGGGCCTGAACCTCGAAACTTTGGAACCGGACGAAAACGTCCCTGATCAACCGGCACCCACCCGGGCGGAGGGTGGAGTTACTCCGGTTTGAGCCGGAAGAATGCCGCGTAGAGAACCGGCACAACAAGAAGGGTGAGGGCCGAAGCAAAGAGCAGGCCCACCACGATCGTCACTGCCATCGCACCGAAAAACACGTCAAACATCAGCGGGATCAATCCGAAAACCGTCGTCAACACCGCCATCGAGACCGGACGCACACGGCTCACGGACGCGTCAACAACCGCATCCCACGGCGGCCGGCCCGCTGTGAGCTGGGCATTGATTTCGTCAACGAGCACGATCCCGTTTTTGATCAGCATTCCGGAAAGGCTCAAAGCCCCGAGAAGGGCCATGAACCCGAAGGGCTGACCGAACAGAAGGAGCCCGACGACGATCCCGATAATGGAGAGTGGAACCGTGAGCCAGATGATGAGAGTGACCCTGAGCGAGTTGAAAAGTGCGATGACGATGACAACCATCATGAGCAGGAAGGCGGGGAGGGTGCCAGCGAGCGCAGCCTGGGCTTTGCTGGAATCCTCATGCTCTCCGCCCCACTCCATGAAGTAGCCGGGAGGCATGGGAATCGCCTCGATTCGGGCGCTGGTCCGTGCAAAGAGCTCACTCGCAAGGCCTGTCGTTTGATCGGCATGC
>JBGSSC010000042.1:0-4478 GCA_041737265.1 Terrimicrobiaceae bacterium
ACGAATAGATGCGGTCGGAGTCCGGGATGATGGGACTGGTGGAATTGTTACTGCGCGTCCGGAAGGTGCCGTAAAGCGAGCCGCCTTCCTGCAGGCGGGGAACGAGATCCAGAGCTTCCTTTTGAATTTGTCGCTCGCTCAGCCCGTCGAGCAGAGGCGCGATGACCCGGGTCAGGTCCACGGTTGCCGGGTGACCCGGATAGCGCTGAAACTCGCCACGCACCGGTTGGGTGTCGGCCAATGCCCGTTCCTGAGTCGAGTTATACCAAGGGAGGTCGAAGAAAGTGGGAGCCCCGGCCGTGTTCACATTGACCTTGCAGCTCTCGTCGTCGGTCCAAAAAGCAATGCGTCCCACGATCGGATTGTCAGTCGTCGGGGTATTGGGGCCGTCAAAGACGGCGGACGTTGCATTGGTTGACATCGGGGCCACGATTTCCCCGTCGGCCAGCACATAGAGCCAACGCACCGGCATCGGCAGCGCATTCGCTGAGGTCCGGGTTGGATCGACCGCAAACCCCGGGATCACGCCGTCTGCAGCAGGATTCAGAATGGGAAAGAAGGAGGAACTGTCAGACTCCACAGGCGCATTGATGTCGGTCCACCCTGCGGGGGAATCGGCCCAGGTCAGGGGAGGGAGGTCATCTCCCGGGATGGTCGCAGCGTCGGAAGTTGTGAGGGCTGTCGCCGAGTAGAGCTTGTATGCGGTTTGCAGGCTTCCATTTGAGCCAAAGGTGCGAACCATACCGGGTTGTGAGACCCACGTCGAATTGCCCTGCGTGGTGGCGTGCTCGATTTGAGCCTGCACGACCTGCACGCAGGTATCGGCAAGCCGCGCGGCACCGGCCGCGTTCGCGTAGGAAGCGGAAGAACCACGCTCCGTGGAGACACGCAGCAGAAATCCAACGGTCAGAGCGATCAGCAATACCAACATTCCAAGCACAATGACCAGAGCGCTGGCGGATTCAGGCTCCCGTCCTCCGGACTGATGAAGGGGCCTTTTCATGGTTGGTAGGTTGTCACCCGCCCGTTGACCGGACTGATTTCCACCACAATGAAGTTGTCGGGATCGGGCTGGCCGGGCACTGCGTTGCGAAGAAGGAGGGTGTTGTTGGTGGTAGTCAGGTCCGGCTCTGTGTTGCCGCCGGACCGGAAACGGAAGCCTCTATAGCTTTGCACTCCATGGGAGCCAAAATTGGTCGAGCCCGAAACCGGGGCCGCATTCAGCAGCTTCGAGCGGGCTTCATCCATTATCACGCCGTCCTCAAGCACCGACGCCCTTCGCAAGGGGCTCCAACCGCCCGGGGAATGTGCCATGAAAAGCTGGATGCCATTCCACTCGTTGGTGCCGGATTTCCGGGTTTGAAAAAGCCGGACTTCGACTTCCTGATGGAATGTCACCGCCTGCTGCCGCGCGAGGGAGATCTCACTTTGGATCAGGCGGGCGGCTGCCGTGAGCCTCGTGCCTCGGGAAATCCCCGAGAAAGCCGTTGAGCCCAGCACCGCCATGATCGCGATGATTGCGACGACCATGAGCAACTCGATAAGGGAAAAAGCCGGATTGCAATTCGCCGGATGCCGCCGGTCCTCGCGAAGTGTCAGTCCCGGCTCCACTTTGACTCCTCAATTGGCAGGCTCGTGCGAAATACACGGAAGGCGATGGGTGGCTTGGAATCGAGCAGGCGCTTCTCCAGTTTGGCGAGATCCGCTTCGTGGGCCTCTCGTGTGGAAGTCTCAAAGAGGTCTTCCAGCGCAGCGGTGATCTGCTCCGGCTTGGACTCGCCCGAGTCGATCCGCTGCGCGCTGGATTCGTCAATGGCGACCATGGTCAGATCAATGAGCGGGGGCATTTGGTTTGCGGTGAGCGGTTGGGGACTGGTAGTGGAATCCGTGCGGGAATTGTAACTGTAGTTGCCTGTCAGACTGTCCGATTCCGGATCATCGGGATCGAGAGGGTCTTTGAGTTTTGGCCAGGCACGGAGAAGGATGACGTTTTCTGCCAGCGGCACCGCTTTGTCCCAGTGGTTCGTGAACCAGCTGAAATCCCCCGGGTTTCCTGAACTGTATGCCGTCATCTCCTGTCCGGGCAGAAGCATTTGCTTGAGACGGTACCGGTGACGGGCCGGTATGCCATCCGGCGGGGTGTCCGCTCCGAATTCCACATAAAACCCGCAGGTATTCAGAAGGCCTGTGAGGGCGCGCGCTCCATCCTGCGCCGTGTTGTAAGACCTTGCGGATTGGAAAAAAATGCCATCCTGTCCTCTTTCCGTAGTGTTGCCGGGCCGGGCAACGAAGTGGAGTTCCGACTGGCGGATATATCGCGAGGGTTGGGCCGGATTGTCATAGTCCCAATAGGTGTTCAGCGTGGCGGAGCGCAGGGACCTGGCCACGGCATCAAAGGCCGTGCGGGCTTCTTGAAACGTATCGATCTGTGCGTTCGCCCGCTTCAGGACCTGCGAGGAATTATTGAGAGCAGCAAAGAGAAATACCACCAACAGAATCAAAACGGCTGTCGCCGCAAGCACCTCCAAAAGGGAGAAACCACCCCTTCGACGGATCTCACTCCGATTTTGCCACATGGACCGTATACGAGTTGGACGGAATGGCCGGGCGGTGAAGGTTGCTCACCACGATCTGAACGGTTCGAAGCGTGCGCCCCGGATCGCTGGGTCCGCCCGCGTAGATTGGCTCGATTGTGGACATTCGAACCTCGTAGACCGCGCGCTCTCTTTCCTGCCCGGAGACCGGTTGGCCCTCAAAGTCGAAAGTCACCTTCGAATCCAACTCCGAAAGCTCGGTGAAAGACAATGTGCCGATCTTTGCCGCAAGGCCGGAAAGAATGTGCGCTTCGGTGGTTTGATCTCTCGCATCCCCCAGCGTGGAAAGCCCCAAGGGGATTGTCGCCATGACCGCAAGCACAGCAAACGCAACCAACCCGAGCGCCAGTGTGACCTCGACAAGACTGAAGGCTGCGGAGCCGCGTTGTGCCCGGGCCGCCATCGGAGTGTGAAAAGATGCGTTGGGCCGGAATGCGCTCACGCTGGAAACCTAGCTCCATTCGCGGGAGTGTCAATCAAAACAAAGCAGATATAGAACAAATGAAATATGTTCTATATTGTAAGAGGTCTTTGCCGCCCTTGCCCATTCTCCTTCCGGTTGATGACGCGGGCGCACCCCGGGCCTCTGGTGCAACCGGTCGGCCGGGCGGTGGGTCGGCCTCTCAGGCCGAATATGCTGGAGCTTGGCACATCAAACAGTGCGGAAGTTTTCACGCAAGATTGGCTGAAATTGCAGAAAGCACATATTTTATACAAATAAATTCTGAATATATATTTTTGTTGACATCCTCGACGTCCAGTCCTAAGAGAGGTCTCATGAGCACCCCTATTTCCGTTAGGCGAAGTTTGGCATTTCTTGCTTGCTGCGTGAGTTTGTGTTGCTTCCTTGTTTCTCCGGCTTTTTCTCAAAACTGGAATGGGAGCAGCGACACCTTGTGGGGTACCGGTGCCAACTGGACCGGCACTGCACCAGCAAGCTCGGGATCCCTGGCGCTCAGCTTCAATACCGCTAATCTGACCGGTGCCTCCAACCGGACCACCGTCAATGACCTGACAAGCTTTACCGCAACTTCACTCACTTTCTCGAACACCTCAGGCGACCCGGGCTTCTCGCTCTCCGGCAATACAATCACTCTGGGCGGCAATGTCAATGTGAGCGGCTCCGCAGGATATCCTGGCCCGTCCATCGACCTTGATTTGATCCTAAGTGCCAATCGGATCGTGCTTGTTGACACGGGTTCGTCTGCAACGATTAGCGGTGCCATCAGCGAGACTGGGGGGGCTCGCACTCTCTTTAAACAGGGTAGCGGAGAGTTGCGTCTTTCGGAGGGCAATTCTTTCTCGGTGTTGGACGTCGAGGGAGGAACCGCTTTTCTGGGCCATAATTCCGCAGCGGGAAGCGGCAGCGTTACAGTGCGCAACACGGGCTCTGCCCTGTTATTGGCCGACGGTGTCACTATCAGCAATGCCGTTCAATACACTGCTGCAGGTGGGTTAAAAACCTTGGGACTGCAGGCAGGTGCGAGTTCTGCCGGCATCGCGGGCAACCTTGCCTTTGCGGATGTAACTGCTGAAACTCAGATTCAGGCGCTTAGCGGCGGCACGTTGAGCATTTCTGGAAATATCAGCGGCACTGGATTTTCCACTTCGGGTCGGGGAATGACTGTTCTCTCCGGCGTAAACACGCAAAATTCAACGGTGGCAGTTTCCTTGGGCACTCTCCGCTTGGATTACTCCACCAACAACACAAGCAAGCTTAATGACAGCGGGGCGATCCTTCTTGATGGAAGTGTTGACCTTGCCGGTGGCTCGCACAACGAAGTGGTGGCATCGTGGTCAATGCGTCCCGGTGCATCGGCCATTACCCGCAGTTCCGGCAACTCCACGATCTACCTCCGCGCCTTGACTTTCGCGCAAGGTGGC
>JBGSSC010000078.1:0-4249 GCA_041737265.1 Terrimicrobiaceae bacterium
GATCCGGTGCGAATGGCCGCCGCTTTCCGCGCCACGGTGGAAGCGGCCTGTGAGGCTATCGAAGCCGGGTTGCCGTCAAGGCTCGATCACGCCGAGGCCACCAGTCCGCTCGACGCGTTTCTGAAGGCTGCGTCGTAACCGCCGACGCTATTCTTCTATGTGAACAGGGGAAGCCGCACGCCGGAACCGCACGAAGCAGGCGGCCACCGCGAATGCGGCGCACACCTTGGCAAAGAGGTCTCCGTTGAGCGTGTAGAAGGTTGGAGAAGGCGTCCGTGGCACGCTTACCTTTCCAAAGAGCACTCCTTCAAAAAATGTGTTGCCGGAGGTTTCCTGCAAGCGGTGCGTTTCCCGGCCGAAGGTGTCGATCACGCAGGTGATTCCCGAGTTTGCCGCACGGATCATGGGCAGCCGCGTTTCAATGGTGCGGAAGACGGCATTTGCACGGTGTTGCTCCGGGCCTGCTGACCGGCCGAACCATGCATCGTTCGTGAGGTTGACAAAGACCTGAGCCCCGCCGGTTGCAAATTTTCGCGCAATATAGGGCAGGGTATCCTCAAAGCAAATCAGAGGTCCGACCCGGATCGGGCGGACCGCCAGTTCCATGACATCGGCAGTCCGGCCGGCATCGAAGTCCTCGGGAACAAGGTCTCCGACAATCCATGCGAAGAGCGGAAAACTCTCCCGGAACGGCACATACTCACCAAAAGCCACAAGGTGCATTTTATGGTAGAGCTGGACCTGACTTCCATGGCCGGTGAGAAGAGCTGCGGAATTAAAATCGCCGAAATCGTCGTAGTGGACGGTGCCGAGCAGGAAATCGCCTTCGTGTGCCCCGGCGATTTTGCTCACAGCCTGCATACTGAGCCGGTCACGGAAGAGCGGGTGCGGCGTGGCTGCTTCCGGCCAGATGAGCAGGTCGGGGCGCATCGCCAGCGCGGTCGCCGACATCCGGTCATGGATCGCCAAAATTTCCTGATCGCGCGCGGGATCGCGCTTCTCATTGATGGGAATATTCGCCTGCACAGCAGCAAAAGACAGGTCATCTCCCACCGGAGGAGGTGCTGTCAGCTTGCGGGCACCATACGCGAATGCCGCGGCAACGAGCACAACCGCTATGCTGAAATCGTAGTGACCGCGCATTTTCCCGCGTGCGATTTCCATCCTCAGCCGGAGAATCGTAATGGCTGCGACCGCACTCACAATCACGAGCAGGAAGGACACGCCGGCAACTCCGGTGATGTCCGCGATTTGAATGAGCGGAAGATTGTCAACAAGAGCGACGCCGAGGGAATTCCAGCCGAAGCCGGAGAACATCCACCCCCGGACCCACTCGAGACCAACCCACGCCGCAGCGGCAAGGGCCGCTGCACGCAGATTCGACCAACTGCCAAACCACACGGGTTCTTCCGACCCGGCCCGCGGCAAAGGCCTCGCAACCAGACCGGCGAAGATCGCCCAGATGCCGGGATAAAGGGCAAGGTAGGCCACAAGCAAAAGCAATCCGGGGACCGTGACGGTATGGACCCACGAAAGGCTCCCCAGAAAAAAAACGAAGCCCGTCAGGTATCCGAGCAAAAACAAGCGCAGAGGCTCGCGGCGGGACCATTCCTGTGAGAACCAGACTGCAGCCGCGAGGGGAGCAAGCGCTAAGAAGGCAAGACTACCCCAGGAAAAGGGAGCATAACACAGAACGAGAAGGGCTCCCGAGGTCGCAGCAGCGACCCATGGCCACACGGAAGTCAACAATGCCCTATCGATTCGAGGCACCCGCTCACTGCCCATCTACCTGCGGCGGCGTCGGAAAACGGAGAGGTTGGAAGGGCTGCGGAGCATCGTCTCCGGACCAATAAACCTCGGAAACCCTCTGCCAGTTTGTGCCGGGATCCGGGTAGAGCGATTCTTCCTTCAGGCGCTTGCGAACTTCTTTGCGCAGCTGCATCGAGGAAGCCTCGGGCGGCGACTCGAGCTGGGGAATCCGGATTCGCACGTTATTCTGATCGAGCACCTGATAATGCGCGAAGGCGTGGCTGCCGGGCGGCATTTCCGCCGGCCCTTCAACACTCAGCAGCGTGAGAAAACTCGATCGACCCACGCGTGAAATCCACGCCTCGAAAAGATAATTCTTGGAAGGACCTCCACCCGGCTTCTGGATCCGCACCCAGTAACGGCCGGAACTCTTGGGAGTGACCGTCGATCGATACAGGACTTTCCCCTTATCGTCCTTGTGTTCCCAAACTCCGAGCAGCCAGGAGTTGAGGTCTTTGGAAGAACTGCCGGTAAGCGGGTTGTCAAAGCGGCAGCCGTTTATTCCGGTGACCAGTGCCAGTGCAAGGAGCGCCAGCGAGACGCGGGAAATTTTGCTCATCGGCGGAGCCTATATCCAAGTGCCCGGCGGAATCACACTGTTTTTCGGAATAACCACCAACCCGTCCCGAAGGTAAAACCCGTCCCCCTGCGCGTCCGGAGCCTTCCCCTTGGGGGAAATCACCACCCGGTCACCGATTCTCACATTCTTGTCGATGATGGCATTTTCAATGTGGCAGTCGCGCCCGATCCCCACTGCAGGCATGCCAAGGTGGCGTTCGCCGATATCCTGTTCGTAGTAATCGGCTCCCATCATCACGACATTTTTGAGGGTGGTGCCGGGTTGGATCACCGAGCGCAGACCAATCATGCAGCGCTCAAGGGTTGCCTCCTCGATGAGACAGCCGTCCGAAATGACCGCGCGGTCGATGGTTGCTGAACGCACGACGCTCGCGGGCAGAAACCTCGGGTGGGTGTAAATCGGAGCCCCCGGCTCATAAAAGCTGTAGGAGGCGTTCGGCTCCGTGAGGTTGAGGCTCGCTTCAAAATAGGCGCTGATCGTTCCAATATCCTCCCAATACCCTTGAAATATATAGGCATGCACCCGGTAGTGACCGATGGCGGAGGGAATCACGTTTTTGCCGAAATCCACGAAGTCGTTGTCCAGGCAGGCTTCAAGAACCTGCCGGCGGAAAACGTAGATACCCATCGATGCCTGATAAAGATTGGCGTCGTGAGGCTGGCCGATTGAGGAAAGCAGATCCGGAGGAATGCGCAGCCCGTTCAGGGTGGCGTCATCCTTCGGCTTTTCGACAAAGCGGACGATGCGGCGTTCGGCATCGGTCTGCATGATTCCGAAGCCCTTGGCGGCCTCATGGCTTACAGGAATCGTTGCAATAGTGAGATCCGCGCCGGACTCAATGTGCTGGAGGAGAACCTGACGGTAATCCATGCGGTAGAGCTGATCCCCGCTCAGGATGATGAAATAGTCGTAATCGCGTTCGAGAAAGTAGCGAAGGTTCTGCCGCACGGCGTCGGCAGTGCCCTGGTACCAGTCGGCTCCGTCGGGAGTTTGCTGCGCAGCAAGAATTTCGACGAAGCTCGTGCTGAAGTTGTCGAACTTGTAGCTCGCGTTGATGTGGCGGTGCAGGGACGTGCTGTTGAACTGCGTAAGCACGTAAATGCCGCGAATGCCCGAGTTCAGGCAGTTGCTGATCGGGATATCGACGAGGCGGTATTTTCCACCGAGGGGCACAGCCGGCTTGGCTCGTTCCTTGGTCAGGGGAAACAGGCGGGAGCCCGCCCCACCACCCATGATGATCGCCAACGTGCGGTCTGCAGGAAGCGTAAGGGGAATCTGCTGCACGACATCCAGCTTGCACGGATGGGGGACAGTTGTCACGCTCCGACTCCATTTTTGACTCTATGTGCGGAATCGTAGGATATATCGGCAAAGCGGAATGCGCACCCATCCTTCTGGATGGTTTGCGGCGTCTGGAATACAGGGGATATGACTCGGCCGGCATCGCAACGCTCAACGGGGGACATATCCAGGTCCGCAAATCGGTGGGCCGTATCGCGGAACTTGGAAAAGCCCTCGCAAAATCCCCCCCGACAGGCACTCTCGGAATCTCACATACCCGTTGGGCAACCCATGGCGCCGTTACATCGGAAAATGCCCACCCCCACTTCGATGCCTCGGGCCAACTGGCGCTCGTGCATAATGGGGTCATCGAAAACTATTCCCCTCTGCGCGATGGACTCCGGGAAAAGGGCCACATTTTTCATTCCCAGACCGATACCGAGGTGCTCGCGCATCTGATCGGCGAGGCCTTTGATGCGGGCGGCGCGAGAGACGCTGCGGGGTTGGTTTCCGCAGTGCGGACGGCACTGCGCCAGGTGATTGGCACCTACGGGATCGCGGTGCTCCACGAAGCGGTGC
>JBGSSC010000085.1:0-1783 GCA_041737265.1 Terrimicrobiaceae bacterium
TCCCGGGCCAACAAGATCGCCGATCTGGGCCGTCGCCTTTCCAACGATCCCGTCGAATGGCGCGGAGATGGTGCAGTAATTCAAGTTCACCTGGGCTGCCTGAACGCTCGCCTGAGCGGCGGCCGCAAGCGCCACCGCGGCTTGGGCATTTTGCGCAGCGACATCATATTCCTGCTCGCTGATCACCTTGGTTTTGAAGAGCTGGGTCTGGCGCTCCAACGTGATCTCGGCAAGCTGGGCCTGAGCCACCTTCTGGGCGTAATCGGCCTGGGCCTGCTCGAGTGCAGCCTGAAAGGGCCTCGAGTCACTGGTGAAAAGAACTGTGCCCTGGGGAACGTAGGAACCTTCCTTGTAGTTTTGAGTCAGCAGGTAGCCGGTGACCTGAGCCTGCACATCGGCGTTCTTATACCCGTTTAGCAGGCCCACCCAGGTGCGGGTAACAACCACTTCCTGCTCCGTTATGGGAGCCACAGTGACCGGCAACGGCGGGGGAGTGTGCTTTTCCTCGTCACATCCCGCCAGGGCAAGGATCGCAAGCATGGCGGTGGCAAATCGTTTCATTGGCAAACAGGCCTAGCGTGCCGGCAACCAGTCTGTCAACCGCGGCGGACTTCAGCTTTTGAACTCGCGGCTGTGAAAAACGACAGCTCCGGCCACCAGAAGAGTGGCGTTGATGGCAAGAAGCCATGTGTATTGCTCAAACATCGCCTCCCATGGGATGCGGTATTCAAAGACACCAACCCAGGCATTCATCTTCGCTGTAAGAAACCATCCGCGGATCGAGGAGAAAAACGGGAGGGTCTTGAGGATGGTATCCACGAAGAGCACCGAGAGCGTCACGATGGTTGCGGCGGCCGGCTTCATGGGCAGGCAAGAGAAACAAAAGCCGATCGACGTGATGGTGCACAGACTCAGTGCGAGCAAGGGAACAGACAATGCGATGCGCCCCCAGCCTGATGCGGCGTCGTATACGGCAAAGACTCCCTCGGTCGGTGCAAAGACAAAGAGCCCACCTCCGCCGGCATGGAGAAATCCGGCGGCCAGTGCCGTGACAGTGATGAAGACGGTGAGGGTGAAGGTGTAGACCAGACACGCTGCGAACTTGAGGGCGAGCACCCGCAACCGGGAAATCGGACGGCTCAGAATCATCCTCAACGTGCCATCCTCGACCTCCTTGCTCACAACATCCCCCGCGACCAGCGCGAGATACAATGCTCCAAGCAGGAAAACCGTGGAGAGCGTGATCATGAGACCAAGGGTGAGACCGGAGAGATATTCCCCGGCTCCGTAGCCGGCCCCCTCAAGAAGCCGCACCAGTCCCTTCCTCACACGTGGCAGTTGCAGGAGGATCAACACCACGATCTCAACTCCTAAAAATGCGGCAAAGCCGATATAGGTCCGCTTCCGTGCAAAAAGCTTGCGGAGCTCCCCGCCGAGTTGGGTAAAGGCGACGTTCATGAACCAAGCGTCTCTAGATAAAAGTCCTCGAGCGTTTGACGGGAAGGCGTGACTCCCCGCACCGCGATCCCTGCCGCCACCATCGCTGCCACGGCCGCTGCCGGATCAAATTCCGGTCCGCTCTCCCAATGTCCGCCGCATTCGGTGAGACCCATCGAACGGAGAACCTCCCAGGCCGCCGCCTCCGGCTCACATTGAAATTTCCAACGTCGGGAAGCGGTTCTCCACTCACCGCAAAAAACAAGGCGGCCCTGATGCAGGATAGCCACGCGGTCGCAAAGGTGCTCGACCTCGGCGAGGAGATGCGAGGAAAGCATCACCGTGA
>JBGSSC010000098.1:0-6852 GCA_041737265.1 Terrimicrobiaceae bacterium
GACCCTCGTCATAAGCATCCAAAATCCGTTCCCTCAAATCCAAGGAGATGGTCCGTCGATTGCGCATGACTATCCATACCACAATCCCTCCAAATGGCTATACTATTTATTGATTTGCTCTAATAGTCTCCAAAACAAATCCCGCCTTCGGCGGCTAAACCATTGCTCATCCGCCAAAGGCGGCTTCCGTGTTGATCAAAACTGTCTGAAAATCAAAATATTTTAATCCCGCGGGAGTGCTGCTGCGAGCTTTTGTCCTTGAATGCGACCCTCCTCTGCCCGATGATGAACCATCGAATGAAATACCTCCCGCGCGCCTTCACACTGATCGAGCTTCTGGTCGTTATTGCCATTATTGGCATCCTCGCCAGCCTCCTTTTTCCTGCAGTCAATGGCGCGATCAACGCGGCCCGCAAAGCTCAAGCCAGCAATGACGTGACCCAGATCGCGACGGCCATTGTTGCCTACCAGACCGAATACGGCCAATGGCCAACCAATGCCAGTGGCTCGGCGACCGATGTGGGCGGGGCCTTCCTGCAGGCCCTGATGGGTACCAACACCAGAAAAATCGTTTTCATCGAAGTCAGCGACGCCAAGCGGAAGAAAAGCGGGCTTTCCAACAGCCTCTTTGTCGACGCATGGGGTAATCCCTACCAATACGTCGTGGACACGAACTACGGCAGCTCTGTCGCGGGCACTCCAAGCATTCTTGGCACTCCCCCCCGCCGCAATGTTGCCGTCTGGCAGCAAACCAATGCAGACTACAAAGGCAGCGGGGGAAGACTCCCTGCCGCCTCATGGTAATTCCTTTAATGCGGGTGTAGTTCAATGGTAGAACGGTAGCTTCCCAAGCTACATACGAGGGTTCGATTCCCTTCACCCGCTATCTCTTTGATAATCAATACTGTAAGTTAATACGATCTGCCGGAAACTTTGGAATAACAACACAAATAACAACGCCACCTATCGATGTTGGGGATGTTTTTGGAAGCTTGTTGATGTTGGGGATTTGGGGTCGTTAGCAAGGGGGAGGTCTAGTTGACATCTTGCCCGCGGTGCCGAACAGGATAAGAATTGTTCGATATGCCGAAGGTGACGGGAAATATTTCTCTTCCTCCCAAGACGGAGTGGGTATTCGAGCCGGCTCCAGACAAAGAGCTCGGGCTCCAAGTGGTGTGGGAGAGTCTCAGGTGCTTGCGAAAACCCCCAAAGGGGCAAGTGCTAAACGTCGTAATAAAGATTGCCACCCACGCTTCGACTTCAGATTGGTTTCAGCGCTTCTGCCGCCGGGAGGGGTTCCTGCCCCTCAAGCTATTGGCATGGATTGCGCATACCTCAAAGTGGCCGACACAACCGTGGAGCTCCCAGTCCTCGAAAGTCCTGAATACAATAGAGGGCATCTCGCTCCTGCCACCGCTCATTTTCAGCGACGCACTCCAGACCATGGATGAGCGCTATGAGTCGCAACTAAACCGCCTGTTTGACCTGCTCATGTTCCCGCTCGCCCACGCGACAAGGGCGGCGATCCCCGAGAGCGTAGAAACGTCTTTCAGTTCCGGCGCAACTGCTTTCAATATGCTGCGGACTTGCGGGGCACTAAAGGAGACGAACTTCCTCCTCAATGTCCAGCAATACAACCGAAAGGATATTGTAGCGGCGTTCGATGAGTGGGTCAGCAACACGGTTCCCAAACTGGTAGAAAAGCACCACCGAGGAGGACGAGTCGATCCCGCTGCGTGGCTGCCTTGGCTCGGAGCGTATCGTCTCTGCCAGCAGGCCAAGGATAGTCCGTCGAGTTTGCTCCACTGGAAGCTGGAGTACTCTGCGGTGTATAAACAGCACGACAAGTCGATCTCCAGATACGGAAAAAAATTTCGGACTGAGGTTTTGGTCCATCTGGTGCCAGGGGACCTCTTGCCTGATTAGGCTGATAGACAGGGCAAACGGAGCCCCTGGAAGGCTTAAACCTGAAGTAGGGATTATTACCGTTTATCGAAGGATTTGGTACTAAACCCCACCCTAGGTTATTTAACCCTCGGGCAAGATAGGGTCGGTGGACATGCGAGCTCGTACGTCGTTCGTTGAGCTCGCAATGAAACAAAAAAAGCAAAATCCAAATAACGGTGGGACAGTGGGAGCTAACGGCAGAGGCTTGCCGGAGTTCCTTCGCCTGCCGAAGTCAGGCAGCCTCTGTCCTGTCTCAGGACTGGCCCGCAGCGCAATTAACTCACTTATCTTGGGCTCCAAGCCTGCTGTGAGATCCATATGCCTGCGGCGGCCGGGGGCAGCAAGGGGGATTCGCCTCATCCCAACGAAAGACCTGCTAGCGTATCTTTACAGCCAGTGCGACGCGCAGAACGGAAAAGGGGGTGCGAAATGACCGCATGCTTCCCCGAGGATGAACCCCTCACCCCGGAGTGGAGAGCGGACGCACTATACCGGTTATTCCGCGGCGTCAAAACCGCATCCAAGGATAGCGGAACTTCCTTGCGAGATTGCTTGGTGCCGGTCGAGGCCACCGATCCCACAACCGGTGAACTTATAGCCGAGAAAAATACCTACCAGAAGGTTCGAATCATGGGGCGTAACTACCAAGCGCACGTCGCCGTGCTCATGCTTGTCCACAATCGCCACGCGATCCGCAATCGCGGAAAGGAGCACAACGAAGTTGGCATGCATCTGTGTAACAACCCTGCCTGCCGCAATCCGGCACACCTGAAATTCGGCACAAGCCGGGAGGATTCGGCCTACAAGGTTGCATGCGGGCGGGCTCCGTCCGGAGACCTCAATGGTCACTCCACAATGCCGGACCGTACTCCGCGCGGAGATGGGCATTACAACACGAGGCTCAAGGGGGAGAGGAGAGTTACAGCAATCGAATTGATAAAGAAGTATGGGCACCTGCAGGGATATGCTCCTGCCATAGCGGAGTTTCTCGGCTGCACCTTGGCAACAATACATGAACTAAAACGAAAAGGCGCTCACCTAAATCCTGAAGTGAAGGAGTCGGAGATTGAATTGACCTTTTCTGCCAGGCCCACGCGAAAAGCACGGTCTGCGATTCCAAAGAAAAGTGCCGACGTTCGCCGACGCATTGCGGGTGAAATCAGGCGCCGGTTTAATGATGCCCCACTCGACGAGCGGTCTGGGCTGCTCCTCCAATTCGAAGCCGAGTATGGTTTTACGGGAGCGTCGATTCGGAATATCCTGAAGCGAGAAATCTATCCCGATGTTGCTCCAGAGATCCCCATACCGACAGAATGGGGCATTGGGCGAAGAAAATCCTTCAAGCAGCGGCGTCGACAGGGGGACTCGAAATGAACCTCGAAGTCGTAAATCACGGGGGCCAGATTACCACCGAGGGAGACCTCAGTGAAGTCATCAAGCCTTCCGACTACAAGTCGCTGGCATTGTCGGATCTTGCCCAGAAGATTGAGGGGCACCACGAACAGGCAAAGACCTTTGCTGGCCATGTCGCGGCGGCGGCGCGAATGTCACTGGAGGCTGCCCTAAACGCCGGCCGGGCGTTGTTGGCAGCGAAGGCGAAGGTTGACCACGGCGAATGGACCAAATGGGTCCAGGAGCATGTTCACAGCCTCTCCTCGGACCAAGCCTCGCGGTACATGCAACTCGCGCGTCAATTTCCGCATGTGCGGAATTCGGACAAGCTTCGCACGGTGAGAGAGGCCTATCTCGCCTGCGGGGTCATCAAGGAGCCGGCGAAGAAAGCAACTCATGTCGCCGTCGCCCGGGTGAAGAAAGCGCCAGCTCTGAGTCCCTCGGATTTTGTGAGCCGGTTCCAGTCCATGCGCGGCTTTTTTGAACATGCACTCCCCGGACTGGAGGCTGAGAAGATGCCACTTGAGGAGCGGGAGGACCTGGAGACCCAGATCAAGGGGATTATCGCGATCCTCACAGCCAGCCTCCAGAAATTGAAGCAGAGTCCGTCACCGACTTCAAAAGAATGGGGATCATGAGTCAACATTCTCCGATCCAATGGTGTGACGACTCGATAAATCCAACGATGGGCTGCTCTGTGCAGTGTGAATTGCGACCCGCCCCGAATCAGCTCGTTACCACAGCCGCCACGTTCTTCGCCGAGAAATTCCCTCATGTCACAACGGCGCATGTCGAGGAAGTCGTCAGCAACCGGCTACAGGGCCTCACCGCGACGGAGATCTTCCTGTGGCGGCACGAAATCGTGCGTGATGTGTTTCGTGTTTTGGACGCTGGGGGCCACCCATTTGAGCGATTCAAGATTGGTGATGAGTTTGAGGCTGAGCTCAAGGCGAGAATAATCTGCTACGCACATCAGCGCCACCTTCGCTACTCATCTGATGTGACGCGGCCAGAGAAAAAGGCGGCGCCGGGGTATGCACCGCGGTTCGAGGAGCCAACGAAATTCCCGGGCCGGATGGCGGCGGCGGCTGAATGGCCGGATCTCTTTGGGACGATCAGGAAGTCGAAGCCATGGCTGGATTATTTACCTAGGCTCGTTTTCGTGTCGGACATGGGCGATGCGCTCAGCCCGGAGGTTGACTTCGAATACCTCGAATCGGAGATCAGAGCCAACGTAACCAGTGCTTCCGGGGGCCAACATCTCTGGTTGTGGCTGACAAAACATCCGAACCGCATGGCGGAGTTCGGGAGATGGCTTGGAGATAGGGGTCAGGCTTGGCCGGATAATCTGGTCGCCATGACGACGGTGACAGGACCGGCGACGGTTTGGAGGGCGGAGGCGTTGCTGAAAGTCCCGTCCCGGTTCAAGGGTCTGAGCGTGGAGCCTCTCTGGGATCGGGTTGAACTGCCATTGGTGGGGGTGGACTGGTGCATTGTTGGCGGACAGAGCGGAGACGGGGCGAAGCCATTTGATCTTGCCTGGGCACTGGATTTGGAACGGCAGTGCGAAAGGGCCGGGACGAGCTTCTTCTTGAAGCAACTTGGATCGAACGCTTGGATGAATGGTCGGCGGCTCACTTTGCGCCATGGCCACGGCGGGGACTGGATTGATTGGCCGCCCGAATTCCGGGTTCGCCGGATGCCGTCCGGGTTTTACGCCTACCGGTGCGAAAAGCTGTGGCCGCAACCGGTCCCTGCGGGGAACTCCTCCTGAGCGGCAGTAATGCGTGCAACCCAGGTATCTGAAAAATATTGGGGTAGGACAGCGTTTGTCTTTTCTGCCTGATAGGGATGTGGCAGCGCATGACTATTCCCCTTGTATCTCAACCCGGTTTTCACGGCTCGCCTCTATTACCGCGGGCGTGCATTTTTCCCGGATGCTGTCCATGATCCACGACCGGTTTGCCTGAACCTCTTTCCTGAAATGTCCAACCTCTCCTCCTTCATCTGGTCCGTCGCCGATCTTCTCCGGGGCGACTACAAGCAGTCCGACTACGGGAAAGTCATCCTGCCGTTCACGGTCTTGCGGCGGTTGGATTGCGTGCTGGAGGCCACCAAGGGCGACGTGCTTGCCGAGTTGGCGAAGCGGGAGAAGGCCGGGCTGAACCCCGAGCCGTTTCTCCTGCGGAAGGCCGCCCAGCATTTTTACAATACCTCGCCGCTGGACATGAAGAAGCTCATGGGGGACCAGGACCACATCGGCGAGAACCTCCGGGCCTACATGCAGGCGTTCTCACCGGCCGTGCGCGACATCTTCGAGAAATTCGACTTCCACACCCAGCTCGACCGGCTCGACCGCGCCGGGCTCCTCTACCAGGTCACAGAAAAGTTCGCCAACATCGACCTCCACCCGGATGTCGTGAGCAATGCCCAAATGGGTGCCGTTTTCGAGGAGCTGATCCGCAAGTTCGCAGAAATCTCCAACGAGACCGCCGGGGAGCACTTCACGCCCCGCGACGCGATCCGGCTCATGGTCAACCTCCTCTTCATCGAAGACGACGAAGCGCTTACCAAGCCCGGCGTCGTCCGCAGCCTCTATGACCCCACGGCGGGCACGGGCGGCATGCTGAGCGTGGGCGGCGAACACCTCGCCGGCCTGAACCCCGATGCCCGGCTGGTCATGTATGGGCAGGAGTTGAATCCCGAGTCCTACGCGATCTGCAAGGCAGACATGCTCATCAAGGGGCAGGACATCGCGAACATCATCTTCGGCAACACCCTCTCCGCCGATGGCCTGCTGGGGAAACTCTTCGACTACATGCTCTCCAATCCACCCTTCGGAGTGGAGTGGAAGAAGATCGAGGCGATCATTCGCAAGGAATTCGAGCAGATGGGCTTCAACGGCCGCTTCGGTCCCGGCCTACCCCGTGTGAGCGACGGGTCCCTCCTGTTCCTCCTGCACCTCATTTCCAAGATGCGCCCGGCGGTCGATGGCGGCAGCCGGTTCGGCATCGTCCTCAATGGCTCCCCGCTCTTCACCGGCGGCGCTGGCAGCGGCGAGAGCGAGATCCGCCGCTACGTCCTGGAGAACGATCTCGTCGAGGCAATCATCGCCCTTCCCACCGACATGTTTTACAACACCGGCATCTCGACCTACATCTGGATCGTCAGCAACCGGAAGCCCCGGCCCCGCAAGGGCAAGGTCCAACTCATCGACGCCAGCGGGTTCTGGCAAAAAATGCGGAAAAGCCTCGGCAGCAAACGCAAGGAACTCAGCCCCGAGCACATCGAGGACATCACGAAGCTGTTCGGCAATTTCCGCGAGGTCACCCGCGACGGCAAAACAGAAGGGTCGAAGACCCCGATCAGCCGGATCTTCAAAAACGAGGACTTCGGGTATCGCACGATCACTGTCGAGCGGCCTTTGCGCGAAAATGGCGATGCCGCCGGGAAGATCGTCATCGGCACCAAGGGCAAGGGGAAAGGCAAGCCCGTGCCGGATGCCAGCCTGCG
>JBGSSC010000411.1:0-2579 GCA_041737265.1 Terrimicrobiaceae bacterium
GGCCTGCCCTCCAGTTCCACATGCACGATTTCCTTCTCCTCACTTTCGCTCCGAACATAGCGGTAGCCTCTGATTCCTATTTTCACGGCTCTCATTCTGCCTCCTTTCCTCCCTCATCCCCATTCTTTGATGAAGAGCCGCAATCCCACCCCCTCCGCCACCAGCGTGACGCTGGACCCAATTTCGGCTTCGCCGAGGGTGGGGTTCGAACGCAGTTCGAGCGGAGCAGAGCGACACAGACTGTCAGCAGGACAGCCCCGCAGGGGTGAGGCGAAGCCGAATCAATCCCAGCCCTTCCGAGGTTTTGCGAGGAGGTGCATCCTTTAACGCGAAGCCAAATTGGAAAGCCTGCGAAGCAGTCAATCCCATGCGGTCCGTGCTCTTGAGGGATTGCAGTGCAGGAATCCTCGCCGCCGCCAAACATGGCGCCTGGCTGTCCTTCGACGCCCTGCGCCGGGAGACACTCGATCGCCACCTGGAACTCTGCAAAATCATGCGTGATATGAATTACCTCGATCAGGTGCTCATCCCCGGAGAAGTCGGAGTCATGCGCCACGACTGTGTCCATGAGGAAGATTCCGGCCTGTTGATTGATCACACCGCGATGGGGTCGAGCGCGGTGGACCGGGTGACCTGCAAGATCGAGACTGGCGAAATCGGCCTGCCATTGGTGCCCCGCTGTACTCACATCAGCCATTCGTGGCAGGAAGGCCGCTGCCTGCGTCCCCTGCCCCGCAAAGCGCACAAACCGAAGGGATGGCAGGATTATTGAGGATTGGAGGATGTTGAAAACCTCAAAATTTTCCGTCTCTTTTCATCAACGACCTGCTTCAAGAATCTAAAAGCACCCGCCCTTTTTGGTGATCTCGTGCACGGTCTGGCCCTCGGCGACCCAGCCGAGGATTTTCTTGTCGTTGAAGCGCCAACCGACCCGCGGTTGCCAGATGGGCGTCATCCGGGTTCTCGAAGCTTGAGATGTTCCGTGCGGGATTTATCCTTTCCTCCATGGAATCCTCAACAACCGACGTGGCCGTCGCCGGACTCAAGGCGATGCAGGATTCCATTTACCGCGAGAAAATCCTCCGTGCGCGCCGTCAGACGCCCGAGCAACGCCTGGCGGATGTGTTCGAGCTGACGAATTCCGTTTTCGCCCGCATGCACGACGGTGCCATGTGGCAGGCCGGTACTACCGATGCAGAGGAAGGATGGCAGATCGTCCGAAAGAGACTCGCACGCTTGCGCAAAATGCATGACGCCGGCCGCTTCGTTGATGAACCACCGGTCCGCCAGTCATGACGGTTGAAGACCTTGCCTGCGCCGTGCTCGATGCCTGTGAAGCAGAACATGTGGAGCACATGCTCACCGGTGCGTTTGCCCACGGCCTGTATGGCATTCCCCGGTCAACCAAAGATGTTGATGTGGTTGTCAGCATCAACTTGGGAGATGCAATCGCGAAAGTTGTGTCGCAACTTTCCGGCGTGGTCCGATTCGAGTCGCAGGTTCAGTTCGACACGCTCACCTGGGGCAAGCGTCTCGTTGGGGAATCGCATGGTGTCCCGCCGTTCAAGGTCGAGCTCTTTGAGTTATTTGACGACCCGTTCGTCCTTTCCCAATTTCGACGCAAGCGACAACTCCACTCCACCCTCCTCCAGCGGGAGACATGGCTGCCCACTCCCGAAGACGTTGTGGTGCAAAAACTCCGCTGGGGTCGCAACAAAGACCTCGATGATGCCCGCGACGTGCTGGCCGTGCAGGGACCCGAGACCCTCGACATGGCCTACATCGAAGATTGGTGCGGCAAACACGGAACCCTCCCCCGGCTTCGTGAGGCTCTGGACGGTATCCCGCCTCTGGATTGACGCAGGCTTCTGCAAGGGCGTGAAGATTGAGATGGGTTGCCATTCATTTCGACAAAATCACTGGGGACGGGGGGAATCGTGGTTGCCTCAGCGGCGGCCGGCCCGGCCATACCACTCTTTCATGATAGCGGGCCTGTTCGTCCCCGTCGTAACCGCCGGGATAAGGATACGGGTTATGCGTGGGCCGGGCATCGAAACAGCCGTTCCGGTAAAGACGCGCCACTCTGCCGTCATAGGTGAAGCCGACAAACTCCCAAGCATCGGTGTATTCCACGCCAGTTCGCCCAATGGCGGCATCCATACAGTAGCGATGGCCGGGCGTCGGACCGCCAATGCTGGAGACGTGTCCGCCCGCTTGATCGGTGCGAAGCCCAGATGGAAAGCCTGCGGAGCAGGATAATCCGACCCCCTCCGCCAATTCGCGAAGCGAATCATTAAAGTTCCCGTGATATGGGGTTATCGAATTCATTCACAAATCTTGTGCACTGAGGCAGGGAAGGGCATGCATTGAGCCGCGGGCGGCATGAAATGCGTTTGCCCGGCGACCGTTCCGTCTCTAGCGGATTGTCTCCGCCATTGACACCCGGTAGCGAAATGCTACCGTTTATCAATGAGTCAACCGGTCAAGCTCTCCGACGCATTGGTTCTTGATGCCCGCCTAGCAGGCGAAACCCTCGAACGCTCGATCGCGGGCCAGGTCGAATATTGGGCCAAACTCGG
>JBGSSC010000183.1:0-2178 GCA_041737265.1 Terrimicrobiaceae bacterium
GCACGGGCGACATTCGTGAGCTTGAGCTCCATTTTTTTCGAGGTGCCGCTCGCTTTGCTGCCTTCGGCAATGTTCTGGACCCCACTTCGTGCGGCCTGCACCATCTGATCGTGGGTCCTGCTGCGCTTGCTGATGTAGCGATCACAAAACCGGATGGTTACATCGTAACAAAGCTGTGCGATCTGGAAGCTCTTGAGATTGCGGTAGCCTCCGTGTTTCGGAATCAGTGGCTCCATATGCTCTCAATTCCCCGCGTCCATTCTGTCCCTATCGTCCATCCGCTTCTCTCTTAGAATGCCATCGACCACGGCATGGGTCACCGGACCCGTATGGGCGACAATCGAATCGGCAAGTTCCTCGATTTTCGCGGGTGAGGGGATGGTGATGAAGTCCGCGCAGGCCCCGGTGCGGATCTCCCCGAGGTTGCCTGCCTGCCCGGCCGCATGGGCTCCGCGCACCGTCGCCATTTCGATGGCACGTGACGGAGTGACCCCAAGTTGCGTTTTCAGCAATTGACGCATTTCCGAAAAGAGGCTGAGGGACCGGTTGCTTGCGAGGCTGTCGGTGCCGATGCAAACATTGACGCCGATTTTTTCGAAGCGTTCGAGAGGAAAGGGGGCGCGTCCGAAGTAGGCATGGGAGTTCGGGCAGTGGACGAGCGGGTAGGAATGCGCCACGCGTTCGAGCAGGGACCAATCGCCTTCGGAGAGGTGGTTCATGTGGGCGAGGATTGTACCCGCCGGTATTTTGCATCTATTCAGCAGGTACGAAAACGGGGTGAGGTTTTCCGGGTTTTCGAGGTTTCTTCCAAGTCGTGCGATCAAATCAAAGAGCGGCCCTTCCTTGCGCGTGAACATCGCGAATTCCTCCTCTGACTCCGCCGCGTGGGTTGTCATTGGAAGATTCCGTTCACTGCAGCATCGGGCCGCAACGCGGTAAAGTTCTGGAGAGGCAGTATACGGCGCATGAGGAGAAAGGCCCTCGCCGCCTAGCCAGCCCGGACGCTTTTCGAAAAAGGCGAAGGCTCCTGCCACAAAATCCTCGGTGGGAGTCCGGGAGCGGACGTCGATCATTTCAAGAAACCACCACACACGCAAAGGCGGCGGCTTCAACCGGAGAACGACCTCGGGAAACGCCGCAATATTCAGAGCGGTGGTCGTGCCAAACGCGAGCGTTTGATCCATACCGTTTTGGATCGACCCGGCATAGGCGTCATCATCGAGGGTGCGTTTGAGATCGTTGATTCGTATGACCCATGCAGCGAAGGACTGCGGGGGCAAAATGGCTCCCCGCATCACGGTGTAGTCGAAGTGGCAGTGGGCGTTGACCAGCCCCGGGAGCAAGACCACATCACCAAGATCGATGGGATCGGATGTCTTCATGTCCTTCCATCTCCCGACGTTCACTATCCGGTTGCCTTTCACGACAACCGCCCCGTCTTCGACCGGCTCGGAAGTCACCGGATAAACAAACTTTGCCCGGTAGGTCTGCGGTTCCGTCTCCCCAAGCAAATTGTTCGACCCGCGCATCCAGCCATTATCTCCTGAACCCGGCAGAAAATACGTAACTTTTTTCGCCTGCCGATTGCAAGGTGATGGCGCTTGTTGCTTCCCGTGGCGAATTCAGCATACGCTTCCCCGATCAAGAGCGGAACCAACAACGGCCCGAAGCTGCTTGCTTTGGATGTGGGCACCACTGCTGTCAAAGCAGCTCTCTTTACTGCCGGCGGCGAGCTCCTCGCGCTGGGAACGAGGGAGTATGATCTTGAGAAACCTTCGCCGGACCGCGTGGAGCTGGATCCCGAGGTTTATTGGACAGCCTCCTGCGACTGCATTGCGGACTGTCTGAGGACATCCGGGACTCTGCCGCATGAGGTGAAATCGATGGCGATCACCGGGCAGGCCGAGACCTTGATCGTGGTCGATGAGACGGGGAAGCCGCTTCGCAAGGCCATCGTCTGGCTCGACAATCGGGCCCGGGATGAAGCCAGGACGATCGCCGGGCTGTATGACGTCCGCGAAATTCATGCGATCACCGGGCAGCACGAGATCGTCCCATGCTGGCCGGCTTGCAAAATCCTTTGGATCTCGAGGAATGAGCCGCAGGTTTTTGCGCGGGCCGCACGGTTTCTCATGGTGGAGGACTATCTGGCCTGGCGGCTTACCGGGGTCTACGCCA
>JBGSSC010000205.1:0-3295 GCA_041737265.1 Terrimicrobiaceae bacterium
CTTAAGGTGCCGATTCATTTGAGGCATTTGATTCACCGCCCGTGAACCTGCCAAACAAGCTAACGCTATTGCGACTCGGACTGACGGCCGTATTCGTGGCCTGCTTGACAGTTGAGTTTCCCTTCTCGAGGACTATCGCTCTCGTGGTGTTTGTGCTGGCAACACTTTCCGACTACCTCGATGGAGTTCTCGCACGGAGACTTGGTTTGATTACCGACTTCGGAAAGCTGATGGATCCACTTGCGGACAAGATCCTCACTGCAGCTGCCTTTATTTGCCTGATTCCGACAGTGCCCGCCTGGGCGGTCATCATCATCATCTCAAGGGAATTTTTGATCACCGGCCTCCGCTTGCTGGCCAGCTCCAAGGGCATCGTGCTTCCCGCTGAACGACTGGGAAAACACAAGACAGGCTGGCAGATGGCGACAATCCTCTTTTTTCTTCTGCTCCTGGCCGTCAAGGACTGGCCTGAACTCATGCCTGGTGGTGTCTTCACCTTCTCTTCGAATGTGCTGGCACCCCTGCTCATTGGAATCACCGTTGTTCTCACCGTGTATTCCGGCATCGCCTATCTCTGGAAGAACCGGACTCTGATCCAGGGTAACTGACCACTGGAATTCTTTCGCGGGAACGGCTTGCCGCCCGCCGGAATCAAGCCATCATTCCGCGACATCATGGTCAAAATCGGCATCCTCGGTTCAGGCAAAGGTTCCAACTTCGCGGCGATCCTGCGCGCAATTCATGAGGGTCGGCTCGAAGCCGGAGTTCCTCTCGTGCTGTCCGATAATCCGGATGCCGGAATCCTCGACCTGGCACGCAATGAGGGCATCCCCACCGGCGTGATTGATGAGCCTGCGTACCGCACCCGTCTGTCACCCGAAGTCGAATCTGCTCTGGCCCGTCGACTCCTCGAAGCCGGGGCGGACCTTGTGGTTCTCGCCGGCTACATGCGCATGGTTAAACATCCACTTCTCGAAGCCTTTCCCCGCCGGATCATTAACATCCACCCATCCCTTCTCCCGAAATTTCCCGGCCTTGCTGCCTGGGCCCAGGCACTGGAGGCCAGCGAACGCGAGACCGGATGCACGGTTCATTACGTCGATGCGGGCATGGATACCGGGGAGATCATTGCTCAGGAACGGGTCCCGGTGTTGAAGGGAGACACACCCGAAACCCTGCATGCGAGAATTCAGGAAGCCGAGCACCGGTTGCTTCCGGGAGTCCTTGCCAGCCTTTGCTCCGCGGTCCGATGAGATTCCGCATCTCCGACCTCAACCCCGAACAAAGGGATGCTGCCACCAACCCGGGCGGGCCGATGCTCATCCTCGCAGGGGCCGGAACAGGAAAAACGCGCACAATTATCGCGCGAATTGCCTGGCTTGTCTCGCAGGGTGCCGACCCGGCAAAAATCCTTGCAGTGACCTTCACCAACAAGGCTGCACGCGAAATGAAAGAACGGATCGCCGGCATGGTCGACTCCGAGCGCGCCAAGCAGATTACTGCTTCCACCTTCCATTCGCTGTGCGTGCGGATCCTTCGGGCCGATTCCTCGCTTCTTGGCTACAAAGAAAATTTCTCGATCTTCGATGAGGGCGACCAACTCGGACTCATCAAGAAAATCATTGTCCGCGCCACGGCCCGCGATGAAAAACTCGATCCCAACCTCGCGAAAAACCTGATCAGCAAAATCAAAAACAACGCGTGGCCGCTCAACGAAGACACGCTTGTGGGAGATGTTTACCGCCGCTACCTGCAGGAACTCCGGGCACTGAACGCGATGGACTTTGATGACCTGATTGTCCAGGCGGTCAAGTTGCTTGCGGAGCATCCGGTTGTCCGCGAGAAATGGCAGGTCCGGGCGAGGCACCTGCTCGTTGACGAATTCCAGGATACGAACCGCCTGCAACTTGAACTCGTCACACTCCTGGCGGCGGGCTCACCTCCGGATGTCTGTGTCGTGGGTGACGACGACCAGAGCATCTATGGCTGGAGAGGAGCAGAGATATCCAACATTCTGGAATTCGAGCAGCATTTCCCCGACCCGCGCATCATCCGCCTCGAGCGCAACTACCGCAGCACCCCATCGATTTTGGAAGCGGCCAACCGTCTTATCCGTCACAATCCCAAACGCCGGCCGAAAAAGCTCATCAGCGAATCCACGCCCGGCGAACCGGTGCGGTTCCTTGGTGTGCCCGATGACCGCAAAGAGGCTGAATTCGTGGTTGGAGAGATCGGAGCCTGCAAGAATTCCAGACGGCTGCCATGGGAGCATTTTGCGGTGATTTACCGGATGAACGCCCAGTCCCGTCTGCTCGAGGAGGAGCTGCGCAAGGCCCGCATTCCTTACCGCCTCGTCGGCGGAAAAAGCTTTTATGAACGGCGGGAGGTCAAAGACCTGACTGCCTACATGACCCTGCTGGTCAATCCCTCCAACGATCCGGCATTGCTGAGGATCATCAACACACCTCCCCGCGGCATCGGCGCGGGAGCCGTTGAACTGGCCCTCGGGTTCAGCACCGAACACCGCATTTCTCTCTACGAGGCCCTGCGCCATCCGGACCACCTTGCGGCCACATCGCGCAAGACAGCCGCTGCCATCGAGCGCTTTGTCGATGAAGTGGATGTAGCCCGCCTGCGGGCGTCCACCTCCGGTGAGGACTCATCACAAATTCTATCGGCCCTGCTCGAAAACTGCGCTTACCGGGACGATCTCCGGCGTTCCTGCAAAACCCCCGAGGAAGCCCTCAACCGGGAAGAAAATGTCAATGAGATCCTGCGGGCGTTATCCGATCACTGCCGCCGCTCGACATCGGGGGTGGCGGGGTTTCTCGATACCATCAGCCTCGATCGCGAGCGCGAGGAAGACCGCAAGGAATCGGCGGCCGGAGTCACCCTCATCACGTTCCATGCGGCCAAGGGCCTGGAATTTCCTTATGTGTTTCTTGTCGGTGCCGAAGATGGACTCCTTCCCCACGAGCGCTCCAAGGCCGAGGGCACGATCGAAGAAGAGCGCCGGCTCTTCTATGTCGGCATCACGCGGGCCATGCGCTCGCTGACCATTACGTGGTGCCGCGCCCGCACACGCTTTGGAAGCCCCATGCATTGCCGCCCGTCTCCGTTCCTCCGGGAGATTCTTGGAGAGGGGGTTGTGGAAGAAAGCTACGAGGACATCGTGAACAGGCCGGTTGACCCCGAGGATATGGCAGCCCAGTTTGCGGCGCTGCGGGCCGAGCTTTTGGGACAGACGTCAAGCTGACCCGGCACCGGGCACCAGCCCGAGTGCGCGGCTGGCGGC
>JBGSSC010000266.1:0-34408 GCA_041737265.1 Terrimicrobiaceae bacterium
GGAACTGTGCACCAGGTCATACACCCCGAGGTCATAGACATGATACTCGCCGTCGGTGACCGGAGTTCCGCTCTTCATGACCCCTAGGATCTCCGGGTTTTCGTCAATCTGTGTTGGATCCGCAGCAGGGGCCAGTTTTCCGATCGGGAAATTCACGGCACCCAGGCCTTTCTTGTCCCTCGAGTCATAGAGGCCGGCAACAAATGCATCGCCGGAATCCGCTTGGGGCTCGAACCGAACCACGGCATAAACCCGATGCTTGCCGAAGCTACCTAAGGCACCCAGGTTTTTGGTGTGTGCCTGCACACCCCAGCTCGGTTTGGGCGCTTGAGGGACTCGCATCGCCAGACCGTTTGAGGCTTTGGGATCTTCCACGATTTTTGCACCGGTGGACTTTACTACGTTGGAGCGGGCTTCATCCATATCGATGACATGGCCAGAGGGCAGTTTCTGGAGAGCCTCGGGAAGCGGTCCCGCGGCCTTGGCTCGCAACTTGAAGTCTTCGAAATACGCATCCCATCCGGCTGGCCCACTGCCATAGCCCATATTGCGTTGGATGGGTTCCATCCAAATCCGGTCGAGTGGCGTGACGGCGAGGCGCACCCCGGCGGAAAAATCAGCGGTCGCCTTGGCCGGATCCTGTGGGCCGAGGAACGGAAGACCTTCGCGCTCGGACTGCTCCCGGTAGCGCCCATAGCCGCGCAGCCACTGGTTGGTGAGCGAGAGACGCTCGCGCTTCACGCGTGCCAATTGCTCAGGGTCTTCTGCGACCGCCTTTTCCGCCTGGTCGAAGAGTTCCGTGGCGCGATTCATCGCCGCCAGATCGAGCCACTCCGCGTCAGGTCCGTCAGCAAACGAATGCAGGAACGCCGGGCGCGCTTTTTCCGCGTAGAGATCGAGCACCTGGCGCAGAGTCGGCGCGGCCTTGCCGTAGTAGCCATTGAGAAACTCATCGATCACGGCCCCTTCATCGCGAGAAGGGTCCCAAAGCAGGCGCGACATGAGATAGGTTTTGAGCGCGATGAAATCGGTCGCTCCGATCGATTCGCCTTCCAAGAAGACACCGACCGCATGGTTATCGCGGAACGTGCGAAGGTCGTCGGCTAACACGTGATGCTTCGGATGTGGAGTCAGCGGGCCGCCGACATTCGATGCATAATCCCAAACGAAAAGTTTCGGCGCGATGGCGGACCAGGCTTGAAGATCGTCGAGCATCGCGCGGTTCTGTTCGCTGTCGATCGGCTGGCTGGCACCTCGTTCGATGACGCAATAGCGGATGAGGACGTTATCGCGGGGACGTATGCCGGTGGGCGGTTTACGCGTGTGTTGGTAAGCGAGCGTCTGGACCAGAAAGCCGGGAAACTCCTTCTCGACCGCCTCCGCGACGCGGTTCACCCCATAAATCAGCGAGGCTGAGTGGGAACCGCCAGCGTCATCCATCGCCTTGCATTCGGGGCATTCGCAATGGTCATCCCAGTCTTTCTGGCTGACATCAATCATGCCAAGCTGAGGTTGTTTGCGGATATGCTCCAGGACGACTTTCGTCAGTTCTTTGAGCATTTCCTCGTTGCTCCAGCAAAGCTGGCCGCGCCCGACGCCGGGCTCGCCCGCCACAGCGGTGCGCACGCCATCAATCTCACTGAACCACTCCGGGTGATCCTTGAAATACTTGTCGGGCGAGAGAAATACGTAGGAGGTGTGACACCAGCCGATGGGAAGGAGTGATCCGCCGAGGCTGGCCGGCAGCATAGCGCCGTGGCCGTTGTTGCGCTGCCTCGCCGCGAACCGGGCAACCCCCCAGTCCGTTACGGCAGCATCCGATTCGTCGTAGCCCATGTGAGGATCACCCTGGGTAATGCCCCAACTGAAAGGTTCACGGTAGAGAAACGGTGGCTTGTAGCGGACATCGAGCGGCGCGGCGGCCAGCGTCGGCTGTTTTGGCACACTTTCCTCGGTGTATGTCCACCAACGCACCCCGGCTTCGCGCTCCAGGAATTCATAAACGGCGTAAAGCGTCCCGCGCTGCGAGCCTTCGGCGCCGGTTAAAATGAGGTTCGGCCCAGACGATTTGAGCACGATCCCGTCCTCGCCGAGACCCTGCCCGCTCAACTTGACCAGATCGAGCTCCGGAAGCAGCGCCTTGGCAGCGCCGGGACCCACAGCAATGACCGGCCGACCAGCAGCGTCCTCCGGCTTGATGATGGGGAACTCCGCGCCCGTCGCTTCCTTCAAGTAGGCAGCCAACTCAGTCGCGGCGGTTTTTTCCGGGGCCGAGGCGGAATCCGCCAGCGTGATGCTGGCCAATGCCTTCCCATCGGAAGAAAGCTTCAACGATGCTTCCGGCTTCTCGCAGCCGAATAGCGTCAGGCTAACCAATCCCGCCAATGTAGCCTGCAAATGCCTCATGTTTTTTGAGTTCAATTCCATCCTTTCGGCTCAATTGTCCTCGATTGTCGGACTGCCGATCTGGATGTCATCGATCATCCTGAAAATCCAATTCCACAGGCAGGCTCAGCTCGGCAAGTGCGGGCGCAATGAAAAGGAAAATGCCGGCAGTCGAAAAGAATAGGGTGTTGATTTTCACGTTCGGGTTTCGGGTGGAGATAATCTGCAAATCGGATCAACGGATCCCGAGGCGACAGGCTTGAGTTACGACGGAGATGTCTAAACTACAGTCGTGCGCATTGCAGAAACAATAGCAAGATGCGCATATTTTCTTGTCTTTCTGCGTAATTCGGAGGAAGGAAAGAAATGCCTCGAGTCGCCGTCATCATCTCTTTTGAAGCGCAGGAATTTTGCCGGAGCATGCTGCGCGGCATCACCCGTTTTGCCAACGCCCATGGCGCATGGGAATGGGAGGTATTTCTGGTCGGAAGCGGTGAGACCAAGCGCATTAACACCCGGAACTTTGACGGCGTCATCGTGGATGCCATTCAACCGACGGCTATCCGGAAATGGGAGTCTTCTCGGCTGCCCGTCGTCCAGGTTTTTTCGAACGCTCATTCTTTTTCCGTCAGCCATGACGAACAACAAATCGGCGCCGTGGCAGCCGAGCATCTTTGCGCCTTGGCCAAACCACTGGCCACGTTGGAGAATTCGTGGGTAAAAGACCCTAACAAATGGTGGCGCGAACGCGTCTCCAGCTTCTGCCAATCGGCCCGCAATCAGGGGAAAAACATCGAGATATGTGGGCTGACGAGCTTTCCACCCCGGCCTGCCACCTTTGCCGGAAAATGGACTCCGGAGCCGCATATCGTCCGATGGGTGGAGTCGCTCCAGAAACCGGTCAGTATCTTCTGTGCCGACATCCATCTAGCACGGGAGGCTCTTGCGGTTTGCCGTCTTTTGAAACTCAGCGTTCCCGAAGAAGTCAGCGTGCTCGGGGTGGACGACGATGAGTTACTCTGCCTGATGGAACGTCCCACGCTTTCTGTCGTCATCACCCAACCGGAAAAAGTCGGCTACCATGCGGCCGAACTCCTCGACCAGCGAATCATCAGCGAGCTCCAGAGTCCCCGTCAGCGCCTGCTCATCCCACCGACAGGAGTCGCGGATCGCGGCTCAACGCGTCCGGATTTATCTGACGACGCTGCACTTTCCAAGGCTCTGTCCTTGATTCAGGAGAATGCCGCACAGCCCCTGAACATCGACCAGATCGCGCGTTCAGTCGGAGTCTCTCGGCGCTCCCTCGAACTCCGTTTTCAAAAGCAACTTGGGCGGTCCCCACATCAGGAACTGGTCCGCATTCGGTTGGAAAAAGCCAAAGCCCTATTGGTTAGCACCTCATTGCCTCTGGGGCAAATCTCGGAGCGTTGCGGCTTTGGCGATCCCTACAATTTTTCCAGGGCTTTTCGTCGAGAAACTGGAACCTCCCCGCGCGAGCACCGCCTGAAGCACGCCGGAACGCACGTTCTGTAGTCCCGTTGGTGAAACTTTCGAGAGCGGCCTCAACAAAAAGAGCACAGCGGAACCCCCCAGAACCGCTGCGCTCAATCCCCCTTGCGCGTCCGAAACCGGCTTTCGCCGGCCGGAGGCGCATGATAAAACTGCTAAGCCCGCCGACGGCGATGGAGGACCAAGCCTGCTAGACCAGCCGCAAGAAAGGCAACGGTCGAGGGCTCGGGGATGGCCCGGACTTGGAAGGCGTTGATTTGGGCGAAGTCATTAGCGTTATAGGTGATGGCTTGGGTTGCTGCGTCCGCCGTGAAGGTGCCCACGAGGTAGGAACCTGGGCCGTTTTCGCCATTGGGCACGTTATATTCCATCGTGCCAGACGTATTGCCGCCGCTGGTAACCGTTTGGGAGCGAATATCAAGAAAAGCCCGCGACTCATTGACCCATGTCTGGAAGAGATACTCCTGACCGATGCTCAGGTTGGTCAGCGTCAGGGTGAACGTCGCTAGGTTTGCAGTGGGATTTGGAACTGCTGGAGGATCCAATACTGCGGCGGGGCCGACTGCATTTTTCAGCAGGGTGGTATAATCGCCAGAGAGGCCGGACGGAGTGCCCGTTTCAAAATTGGCAGTTCCATACAGCCCGGGATTTCCGCCAAGAGTCGCCACCGACCCGAACGACAGGGAAGTCGTCGTCGTATTGTCAAAGGCACTCGGCAAATCCACGGCACTAAACGCCACCGTGTTTACTGTCACCGCCGAGGCTCCATTACCGACGGTAAAAGCACCCACGAGAGTGCCGGTGGTGCGAACGTCAGTGTCTGCCGTGATCGCGCCTGGGGTCTCCCAGGTCATAACGGCCGCATTCGCAGACAACGATAGGGCAATCGAGGCGAGACCAGATGCTGCGAGGTGTTTGGTTGATGGTTTCATGGATCGTGTTTCTAGGTTGGTTTTGTTGTTTGTGTTTTTGAATGGAGGAACTCTGACACGCTAAAAGTTAAGGTGACGTCTCCGTTTACACAATGGCATAAGGCGCATATTTTCTTGTCTTTTTGCGTAATCCCCTGAGGGCTGGTTTTGTTTAC
This sequence comes from Terrimicrobiaceae bacterium, assembly GCA_041737265.1. GTDB lineage: Bacteria > Verrucomicrobiota > Verrucomicrobiia > Chthoniobacterales > Terrimicrobiaceae > JBGSSC01. The sequence continues at coordinate 4,982 of JBGSSC010000266.1, forward strand.
GACGTAACCTCGGGTATTCCGAGAACGGCATCAGAGCGAAGATGTAACTTGAAAGGATGGACAGGTGTGAGTGCACGGCTGTTGAACACGATCACGCAACCCAATCCCACCGTGCCACAACGTTCAATCCAGGACATTTCCGGATCGAGATCGCAGCAGGGGGGCGTGCGATCCACGACCTAGGCATGGGGAAGTCGCTCATTGTTTCAGTCGGTATTGTGGGTAGGACGGATGAAGCGGACCCAGTTCCAACACCAAAATCGTTGCAATGATCAGCGCCAAAAGCTTCAACCATCAGGACTGATTGGCTTTTAGCCTATCAATCACTCCTAGAGAAACGTAACCGTCGCGGCCCCCGCGTTGTTTCCATTCGCGGTAGAGCAGCCAGAAGGCCACTGCGCTCAGGGCTTGGAATCCGGCCGCCCAGAGCGGTATGAAGCGGAAGGCGTCGTCGGGATTTGGGGTGAAATTTTTCAGCAAATCCAGAAACCCTCCGCCGAGCACGCCTCCAGCCATCACGGATAGCGAACGAACCATGGCGTTGGCCGAGCAAAACTGCCCATAGCGTTCCTGCGGCAGAATCTGCATGTAGGTCGGCAATTCGGAGGCGAAGTAGAGTGCCATGACTGGAGCCGTGGCTCCAAAGGTCACGCACCAGACGGTAAAAGCCCACTCCGGGGGAACGGGAGTCACCACGAACACGATGGGCAAAATGCTGAAGAACGGGAGCATCGTGGCGGCGATTCGCATCGTCCGCACGGGATGGTAGCGGTCGGAAAATACGCCGCAGGGGAGCAATAACACCGCTGTCACGATTCCCGCCGTTCCAAAGAACTGTCCCAATTGCGTCAGGTTCAGCCCGACCGATTGGGCGAAGAACACTGCGAAAACCATGATCGTTCCGCTGGCGGCGTAAAGCGCGACCCAAGCATAGAAGAGCCAATAGAAGCGCTGCGAGAACGACTCGACGAAAAACGTCTTCATTCCGTCCAGCGCATGAGAACGTGATTGAGAAACCATCGCCGGCGGCGGTGGATACTCACCCTCTTTGACATACCGGCACATCAAATAGAAGACCACGCCATAGAGCATCGCCGCCCCTGTGAAGATCGCGGTGAAGTGCGTCTCGGCATGAGGGAAAATGAAAAATGAAAATAGCGCGCTGGAAAGTGTTCCAACCACCCGGAACGCCGCCAAAAACCGCCCGAGGAACTCATGCGGCACCACATCGTTGAAGAGGTAGTAATAGACCGAGGCCACGAACATGTTGAAAAACTGGAACCCCACCGTAAATACCCCGCACAGGATCAGCGCCGCAAACCGCGCGTCGGATACAATGCCATGTTTGGCCAGAAACGTGGCTATAGGACCCGCGAAGCCAAGCAGAATCAGAAACGCGCAGAGAAACGGAATCGTGAAGACAATGAACGGAATCCTCCGCCCCATCGGACTGCGATGCCGGTCACTCAAAAAGCTCACCGCAGGACACACCGTCGCATTCAACAATCCGGGAATCCCCGTTACGATGAGCGCAATCACCCAACTTGGCGCCTCCAGCTGCTTGAGCTTGAGAGGCAGCACGGAGGGGAATACCGACTCCATCATTGTAAAACAGAAATCGCCCCACAAGAGCCACCCCATCAGAAACGCCAGACCCGGCAGCGTGTAGGTCAGCGTGCCGACGGAATACGTCTTCGGACCTGATCCTGGGGTGGAAGAAGGTCCACTCATTTCAGAAAAACAAACGGCCGATTCATCGATTCAGCCTCGTTACTGTCCTCCATTTTGAAAAGACGGTTCTTGTTGCAAATAGCGAGCGAGCCAGAGGATCTCAAAAACGGAACTCTCCTCGGACATCTCGCCAAGTCTTCGTTCCAACTTTGGTTTTTGCAGGCAACGTGATCACTGCGCATTTTCAAGTTCCAAGCGAGTGCGGTTGACGGACGTCGGATGCGTTTCGAGTTTCTTCCAGCTTTCAAGTCGACGTAGCACGAAAGGAAGTCTTCGAGTAAAAGAGCTGAATTCACGGCCTTCGATGGGACTCGAGAGAACCTCTGCCAGCACATGCGCACGGGGAAGGCCATGGATTCGACCTGCCGAGTAGTCGGCATGTATTCGGTCCAAATTTGCGGTGTCCCAAATTTTCCCTTCGATGCTCAGCACCTACTCCCACAAGGTCATTTGGTTTTTCGGCGTAATGTGCATTCTGACCACCGCCTTCGTCTGGTTGCTGGTGCCCGAGATCAAAGGACGGAGCCTTGAGGAGTTTGAGCATCTTTCCCACTAGTAAAATGTATTTGATAGGACCAGTGCCTTTTATTCCCCCCCGTTGCAACTGGAGTGTGGGAGAAGTCAGTCCTGCCCCAACGGCCGTTCGGCAAAGGGCACGTTCCCGTAAATTCTATAATATGCTGAACCCTTTGGCCTTCCAATTTTAATCCCAAAACGCCCATACCTTACCGCCATTCGGGTCAGCCATTTAAAATTGATATTGAAACTAACTCCGGGTGGAACGGCCTTTTCCTGAGCGACGGAACATCAATATTAAATGGCTGCCCCTCTCTCACTAAATTCCTCGGTTTGTTTGTCACCTATGTCCTTTGTTCGAACCAACTCTGCCGCCGGGAATCCAATGATCCTAGCAGCCTGTCGGACTGAAAATGATTTGATTTTATTGCCTCTCCCGTCCGACTACTGTGCCTATGTGCTGACGAGCAGCCCGCTTCACCCTTCCTTCCGTCTGGATTGGGTAAGATGGCCTAGTCGTTTTCACTACGACCCGCGCTTGTGATTCGTGTGCTTCTCCGTAGTCCGCAGCGTGCCGGGCGGCACGCCGGTGCGTCGGCGAAATTGGCGGGCGAAGGAACTGGTGGCTGCAAATCCTGCGGAGAATCCCACCGATTTTACCGATTCTGAACCCGCAGTGAGTTGGCCCGCAGCCCAACGGATCCTGCAATCCAGCAGATAGGCTTGGGGAGGGCGCCCGATGAGCGTTTTGAACAGCCGCCGCATGTGGGGGTAGGAATAACCCATGCGCTTAGACTCTTTTGCAAAGTCGTAGTTCCGGAACGGTTCGGACTTGATGCGCGTCGCCAGACTCTCGATCTGCTGGCGTTGCGACTTGTTTTGGCTGCTCCCGCTTTTCGTGTCGTGCCCGGCTTCGCGGAAAAGTTGCTCGAAGATTTGCACGCGCTCCGCCTGGTCGTCCGTGCGGCCTTCCTGCACAAGATCCACCAGCCTGCGAAACCTTTCCAGAAAGGCTTCGGGGTCGGGAGGGACGCCCCACGGTGCCGCTTTTTCCGGCACAAGACCTTTCTCGACCATTAGGGCAGCCCGGGCCCCCCCGGCATGAACCCAGAGCTGGTGCCATCGAGTTCCGGTCATTTTACGGTATCGAAAACGCGGGCCGTCCCATGTCCAAAATGCCATCGGGCCAGCCAGCTCCTCCGGCCGGGCATCGTCCACGGCAAAATGAATGCCTCCCTGCCAGATGAGGTTCAAGGCGATCGTCGGACCGAATGTCATATCAATCTGTACGGTGCAATCAAAGATTTCTCCCGCACTAATAAAATGGAGATCAGCGTAATAGGGAATGCTCAAAACGGCATGATAATACCTCAAATCGGATTCCTCTTCAATCTGGAACAGGTCCAGATCCCCTTCCATATTTACGGGCATGATTTCCAGAATTCTTATCGCAGGTGCCGGCGCGATTGCCCATTTTCATGCCGAAGCAGCCCGGTTGATCACCCCGCTGCCGCCCATCGCGGTGGCAGATCCTTCGGAAGAGTCCCGCGCAAAATTCCGGGCGGCTTACCCGGAGGCAACCGTGCTCAATACGGTTGATGAATTGTTCGCGCTTCCTTGCTTGGGCACGGAGATTGCCATTGTGGCAACGCCTCCGTTTTTGCATTTTCCCCACGCCATGGCGGCATTGAAATCCGGCCGGCATGTTCTTGTGGAGAAGCCGCTTGTTATCGAGGCGGCACATGCGAAGGCCCTGTTTGCCGGGGCGAAGGCCGGCAGCCTGGAGCTGGCCTGTTGCAGTTCCCGGTTTTCCAGCCGCCAGATCACGCGCGAGATCCGCCGCCGGGTATTCGCCGGAGAAATCGGCGAGGGGTGGCGCGTGCGTTGGCAGGTGCGTGGCAACGGCATTCCCGGAATAGGCTACCAGCCCGAGTCGCGGTGGTTTCTCGACCGCAGCAAGGCCGGCGGCGGAAGCCTTCTGGATTGGGGTTGCTACGACATCGCCATCTGGACCGAAATCTTCCGGCCGGTGAAGATCAGCGTCGATGTCGCGTGGATCGGATTTCCCCGACGCGGCGAGACCGTGCCGGACGGCATCGTTTTCGATGTCGAGCACCAAGTGACGGCGCATCTCCGGCTTCACCTTGAGGATGCGCGGGTGGTGCCGGTCTTCTTCGAGCGGGCCTCCACGGGTTACGGAGGGGACCTTCATATCATGCAAATCGAGGGTGCCAGGGGCTGTCTGGAATGGGATGCCATCGATTTTCAGGGGCACAAGATCCGCTGGTTTCATGAAAATGCGCCTGGTGACGATGTGGTCGATGAATGCGCTTTCGAGTGCACTCCCGACGATCCCCAATGCCACCACCGTCCGCTGCTCGCTCTGGCCAACCGCCTGTCCGGGCATCCCTCGCCAGATATCAGCGGCTGCCAAGCCGTTTTCAATTTCCTCGTCCTCGATGCCGTCTACCGGGTGGCACGCGAAGGGCAGCCACGATCAATCACCCTTAACCAAATATCAACACCATGTCTCTAAACACCATGTCTTCTCCACTTCTCATCGGCTCGCAAGTGTATCCGGCCTTACAGGCTTTCGACGGCCAGCCCGGCGGATACGACGGAAATCTCGAAACCATTCTTCAAGGCCATGCCGCAGCTGGCTTCGACGCATGGGACCAATCGCTCGATAGCGACGAGGCGGCAGAACTGCTGCGCAAGGGCCTCCCCTCGACCGGCCTCAAACTGCAGTCGATTTACGTGGGCGCCTGCCTGCATACACCCGAGTGGGAGGAGGGCGTTGCCATCATTCTTTCTGCCGCCCGCCGCGCCAAATCCCTCGGAGCCACCATCGTCACGTGCAACCCGGCTCCCATCGTCTGGGGCGGGCCGGAAAACAAAAGTGACAGCCAGTTGACCACTCAATCGCGGGCGCTTCAGGCCGCTGGGGAGGCGCTCGCTTCCGAAGGAATGCGCTTTGCCTACCACTGGCACGATCCTGAGTTCCGGTGCGGTGCAAGAGAAGTCTGGAACGTTTTGCTCAACACCGACCCCAAGGTCGTGGGCGTGTGCTTCGACACGCACTGGACCTATCGGGGTGCCGGCGACAGTCAGGTGGCCCTTTTCGACCTGCTGGAGTTTTGCCTTCCGCGCATCGTCGCATTCCACGTGCGCCAGTCCCGTGAGGGCGTCTGGTCGGAAGCCTTCGGGGACGGCGACATCGATTACCGTCGATGGGCGGCGAGGATCAAGAAGGCTGGCTGGCAGGGCCCGGTTCTCCTGGAGCAGGCCCGCGAAGAGGGCACACCAAAAACCATGGATTTTTTCGCCGCGCAGGCTCAAGGACAGAAGTATCTGCGCGCCCTGCTGGCCTGAGCAATCCGGGATCGAATGGGTACGTTTTTCCGATCCGATCGGCCTGCACCTTCGTCTGGTTGCTGGTACCCGAGATCAAAAGACGGAGCCTTGAGGAGTTGGAGCATCTTTCCCATTAAGTAGTCAGTCCGCCTCGTTCGAAACACCCATAATCAAGCGTTTGCGCGGCCTCGATGAGGAAAAACAGCGTGTTCGAATGATTTGGGCTGGCCGGGGACCATTCTCCCGAAAAGGGATCGATGGCCTGGGTCACATCTTCCGGCCAGCGCCGTTCCGCGGCTTCCATCCACCGCGACATGATCCACTTTAAATCCTCCTTCTTGCCATGTTTAACCATCCACCGCGAAAGTCGATACATGCAGGGACCATTGGACCAGTAACCCCAATTATTTGGGATAAGGTGACCGTCTCTTGAAAACGAAGGATCGGAAACCGAGACGGAAGGAAGCGGGTAGCTGGTCCAAAAGTGCTCCGGACTCTTGATGTATCGCTGATAGACCCGTTCGAAGTGGTCCGTTTCCAGAACCCCCTCCGCAAGAAGATGCTGGATATGGATCGTGCTGTAGCTCCGCACTTTGCCCAAGGCATCAATGTCGTAAAAGAACTCATCCTCCTCATCCCAACACTTCCTATAAATGGCCTGTCGAAGGTCTTCTGCCTTCGTCAGCCATTGCGCCTCCTCATTCGGATTTCCCAGAAGCTCGGCCATCTCCGCCAGAGCCCTCCGGGCTCCATAGACAACCGCCGAGAGATCTGGGGCCAGAAGAGGGAGGCACGCCACATTCGGACAGTTTCCTGCTTCGTTCTCAGGGCAGGTTTTTGGGATCCCCCCATCGTGGGCCCGGGGAGAGAAATCAAAGCCCATATCGAACTCGCAGAAGGTCTCAAAAACTCCCTCCCCCCGTGTCATCCGGTTGGCCACGAGCCACGCGTCCCAGCGCACACAAGCGGAATAGGCACGCTGGAGAAACGCTTCGTTGTTAGTAATCTTAAACAACTCCAATGCCACCCACGCCAAGGGGACCAACTCTTGAATCTGGCTATAGTTAATCAAATCCGCCCCGACTTTGAGGTACTCGCTGGTGTACGGATTCTCCGCATCCAGAAGGTAACAAGGGAACTGGCCATCGGTTCGTTGGTAATGAAAGAAACATTCGATGTTAGCCTCAGCGACGTCCGGGTCACCACCCATAAGACGCACATACTGAAGCCCATCATAAGGTGCCGATTCGAGCCACAGTCCCGGGTATTCATTGGAAATGGGGAGAACGGGTCTGGGCAACGATGAAAACCGCTTCACTTTGGAAAAAATAATTTCCTTCCAAGTCCGCACCATGTCGTCGTGCACGGACACTGCCGGAGCTTTCAGTCGGTTAGCTAAAGTCATATCAGCGGTAAATCGCGGGCCGGCTATGAGGCGAACTCCTCCGTTAACTGCGAAGGCGTAAAAGAAATGGTCTCGCCGGGTTCGAGTGCGACCGTTTCGCACTCCCAAAGATAGTTATGACCGAGAGGCTTCGTTGCCTGCTGCGATTCCTCACAAAGGATCTTCACTTTCGCCGCGAAAGCGGTGGGATTATGGATCTCCAAATGGGAAAATTTCCCGCTTGCCTGATGGACCTTGGCTTGGACGTGATCAAAGACAACAACTTCGCCCGTATCACTTCTGAGGTAAATCCCGGGAATCTCCATGCATGTGAGCATGAGGGAAACCTCCGGCCAGCAAGAGCCATAAAAAACCCCGCCCAAGTTGTCGTCCCAGTCGCAAGTGTTTAACCGCTCATTGATCCAACCTGCTGGCAATGGCCTGCCGTCGGGAGCATAAACAGGGCGGTCTTCGCGTGAGACGTATTGGGTGAGATTATGAGCAAGTTCCTGCAGGAGCTGTTTATAGACTGCTTTGCCCGTTGCGCGGTAGAGCTTGAGATAGACGTTTCCGGAGTGAGTGCAAATGCCGGGAGCGCAATGAGCATTCTGGCTGTTGGCAAAAACTCCCCCGGCGCTATTGATTGCGAGCCGACCGAATTCCGATGATTCGGGAAAAGTGTAGTTGTAGGACAATTGCCAGCTCGCCAGTTGGGCCGCTGCCTCCTCGGCCGCGCTGAGCCAGCGCGTCTGACCGGTCGCCTCCCAGAGGACGACATAGGATTCCAGCAGACCGGCTGCAGACTCGGAATCGGGGCACTGCAAGGCCTCGCTCGGTCCACCATTGGTGATGCCGTTTTGGGTAAAATTGCGATGGAGATACTCCCCCATGGCCACCGCCGTTTCGAGATAGGCCGGTTCCTGAAAGAACTCCGCGGCAAGCACCAAACCGGCCGGAGCAATGCCGGCAGAAGCCGATCCTCCGATGATGATCTCTCCGGTGTGGATATCCAGGAACTGGCCGAGTTGTCCGTATCGTTTCCAAAGTGTCTGAAACGCTTCCGCACATCGCCGGGTTCCGAGCACCCACGTGTCGGGAAGTTTTGACTCGGGGTCCTGCTTTGCAAGCAGATCCCATTGCTTGAACAAAAAGTATAAAACGTCCGCGCTCTTGCGCAAAAGATGATAGTGGTCTCGGTCGGGGTGCGGCCGGGCCTGCGGCGTCCACATATCCAGATCAAAACCATCTCCCGACCAAACGCCCTGATGGTAACACCCGTGAAAAAATCCGGATTCTCCTTGCCCCCCGTGCGTAAAAACAAAGTCCAGACACTGCATCGCCCGGTTGCGCGACAAGTCCGAACCCTCGTGCATCAACGGCAGGGTATTCATGAGTCCGCCAACCCACCCGGGTTGGAAGTCCTGACCGCGGTTCTCGCCCAGTCCGACCCGATAATAGCCGTCGGTGGCATCCCAGTTATCGCGATGGTATTTCTGCTCAAGAATATCCCAAGCCGCCGAGAAGGGCAGTTCGTTCGCCATGGCAGGAGGCCCCGTCATCGCATAACGATCGGTGAGTAGGTGCTCGAAAAGCGCGGGGATGTCGCTGCAAGCAAACTCCCGGATTTGGAAATGAAGCTCCAAGGAATCTCCCGCCATGAGATCGGCTCCGCGGTCTTCGGATGGCACCTTGGTCGTCGCCATGGCATAGCGCGTTTTTTGACGAACTCCCGGACTGACAATCTCCAGCGTGGCGCTGGACCGATCATCGCTTTCGGCAAATTTGTAGGACGTTTCCCGCTCGCCCTCAAAAGGCCGCGTGAGCACCAGCAGTCCTCGGTTTTGTGTGGGATCAAAAACCCCAATCGAAGGCACGGCCATCGCTCCCGCGAGAAGGTGGAACTCCGACTTTCCCGGCGCTAGTTCGAGCCGGAGGACATCGGTGATGCGCGGAGGCTGATCCACTCCAAGATCCAAGGGATCGGTCAAAATCGGCGGATAAGGCATGGGGCGCACTTCGAACCGATTGCCGCCATACACCACTCCGGGACAAACGAGATAACGATCCGTTCCCCAGGCAGGGAAAGCGATTTCTGCGCAGAGCGCCACATTCTCGGCATTTCCTCCGACTAACTCCAGCGATAGGGAGACGGCAGTGCCCTCCGGCCCCCTCACCTGCTGGCTGGACATTTTCCATTTGGCACCGGCAAAGTCACAAACCTGCGGCGACGGGGTCATCGGAAGACGGATTTCCTCGCAAAGAGTTGACCCCTCGTAGCGATGGAGTTTTGCGGTCAGAGTTTCCTGATCAGCGATGAGGTTCATTGACGAGTTTTTCAAGGGCCTTCGCGACTTCCTGACGGCGGGCTGCGATTGGCGCAGGGTTCGTCGTATAACTGGTTAGGCCTGCGGTAATTTCACCGGGCACTTCCAATAGTTTTTCATAGCTCGCGACTTGATCAGGTGTGAGAACGTCTCGCTTTTCGGCCAGCAGTTTTTTGAGCATGGCGAGGTATTCGTAATCTTCAATGCCATCGCGCTGGGCGTCGAGGCGGATGGAGGAGACGGGGCCATCAAGCACCGGATCTTTGCCACCGTCGAAGCAGGCCTCCGGGGGATAAATCAATCTCCCGTCGCCAGCGGCCCAGGGACGCTTCTGTCCGCGGGCCACCCCGTAGCCTTCGACCCAGCTCATGGAGTCCTCATAAGGATTTTGCATGGTATCCGGGTAGGCCGAGGCACTTGTCCAAAAACTGGATTCCCAGAAGAGAATACCTTCGACCTGGGCTTGCCAACTTTGCCAGAGCCACACCCGCAGGTCCGTGGCAGGACGGTCGATAAAGGCTGCGATGTAGGGGGCGCGGGGCGCAGTGCAGATATACCACGTGAAAATGTCACCTGCCTTCTGGCGTTCCCTCGCAAACAACGGATCAAAGGCGCTGAGGATCGGGCACCAATAGTCCACCCAGTTGATGAAGTCGGGGGCGGCACCACGATTCATCGGCACCATTCGCCGCAGTCCCGGGAAATCCTCTTTCAAGAGTCGAAGTTGATCGATCACGAATGGATAATCTTTTTCTGCCGGTTCATCGAATGAGTAGCTGACCGCCTTATCGAGCCACCCCTTGTTTTCCAAGTGCGAGCGAGCAGCATGACACCAAGCTTTTAGGAGGGAACGGTGTTCCGGCGTGCCCATGTTATAACCAGCCAGTGATCCGGCAGTCTTTTCGTGAAAAGTTCCATGACCTAATCCAGGAACAAACAGAAGATAGGAATTGAAGTGATAGATATCGATGGCCCGAGTCATCGCTGCATCCCAGGCAGTCCAATCGAAAGCAACCTCTGAAGTTCCCGCAGGCTTGCCGGTTTCCATGCCGCCGTCTGTAATAAGTTGCTTCTTGTTGCCGGAGTCGTTTAACGAAATGTCGTCAACCCAAAGAGTCCCCGTGACTTCACCTTTCTCGGTCCAGGGCGAGGCTTGGAGGTAAATTCGCATCGCAGTCGAACCGGGAGGAATGTTTGAAATGGTTTTTTCAAAACGGGTCCAGGAAGTAGCGCCTGGGAGATCGAGGTGGATATTGCCACCCGCGAGGTGATTTCCCGCCTTGTCCATGAACGATAGAATCACCTGTGCGGGTTGATTGATTTTCTCTGTTTGATACCAAAGGCTGAGTTGCAGTGGCTGAGCGGAGATAGGGATCGGATTCACGCTGGAGACTTGAGGATTTTCCGTATCGCTCGAGTCCTCGACCAATAAAGATTTCATTCCGGTGTGAGCCTTATCTGCGCTGACTTTCCCGCCCTCCCAGAAGTCATGTCCGATGAGGAATTTAAAAGAATGACTATCGAGCGGAGCCGGATCGAAGGGGCTGATCCGATGATCGCTAAAGAGGCGCATGTATTTGGCCCAGACGGCACGCTTGTCGGCATCGCTTTGGAGGCGCTGATAATTCCAAATGCGCGCGGCTGTGAGGTTAAACAAGGTTCGGCATGTCGCAGTGTCCGGAAGAGAAAAAGCATAGACTTCAACCTCGAGTGGAACGCTGCTTTCATATCCATCGGCTTTGACCGTGATCTGGCCGCGATAGAGTCCGGCAGTCGTATTGGCTGGGGCTTTGATCTGAATCCAGAGGGGTTGGTTTTGGTTGGCAGGGACATTCGTTCCGCTCGTTGGCAGCGGAGGAAGTGGGTCCGGCCACTCACCGACTTTGCCAAATTCATCCGAGGCGATCTCGACTTTCACATAACCAACCTTCAGCACCTCGGCCGCGTCCGCAGGAAGCACGGCGCCGGAGGCGGAGCGCAGTTCTCCGACGGTTGCGGTCAGACCGGTGAGCGCTTGCTCGGGCCGGACCACAAGTTGAGCAGACTCGGCTTCGTTGCCGGCCAGACTGATTCGAACCGCCTCCCCCTTCGCTGTGGGAAGCGGACGTGTTTGGTTCACTTTCCAACCCGACGATGCCCACCAGAGTCCGACTCCTGGTGAAGCCGACGGAAGCAACTCGCCATAGTTTTTGGCATCGATGATCGACACATAGGTTGTGGTTGCCAGGCGGGTGTTGAGATTTTTGCCGAGGCTGAACTGAAGGTTGTAAAGGCCGGGCGCCTCGGTGGAGTAAGGGATCGCGACGTTTGTCGTTTCACCCGGCGCTAATTTTGCCGGAGCCCCGCGATAAGTTTGTTCCTCAGATTTATCGTGGCTCACCGCTAGCACAGGAGAGATTTCGATGGGCTCTTTTCCCACGTTGCGGGCGGTCAGAGAGAAGACGGCCTGCGAGGAAGTGGATGCCAGCGGTTGAACCTCAACGGCCGCATCTTCGCCCAGGACCGTCAACGCGGCTGTCTGGCCGGTCGCTGTGAGCGGAGCTCCATCAAGAGTGGCGGTGTATTCATAGCCGGGCAATTGAAAAAACACCGGCTTGGTGTTGTCTGTGACGTCATTGCTCAAACGGACCCAAACCGTGGAAGCCGGCAATAGGTCGGCGGGAATCGCCACCGTGGTCGGGCTTCCTTGTTTCATTGTGGCGACCTGGCGAAAATCCTTTCCGTTGGTCGAGACCTCGACGTTGAGCCCCCAACTCGTGGGTTCGTGGAACATGAGGCCCAGAGAGAGCGCGGCGGAGAGTTGCTTGCGTCCGGCGATTTCGTGCCGATACACGACGCTGTCACCCGGTTTGCTAAACCGCCAGCGACTGTCGTGGAAGACGTTGTTACACGATTCCAGTGCTCTGCTAACATTGCGAAGTGCGGTATCACCGAAGGGGGCCGTAAAGCTGTAGTTATTCCCCGCAATGCGTTCGCCTTGACCTAGCAGGATTCCTTCGACGGACGACTCGGCCAGTTTGATGGGATACAACTCGATGCCATCGTAATCGATCGTGCCTTTGAGCATGTATTGCCCGAGAAAGAGTCGTTGCACGTTGGTCGGAGACGAGGGCGCGACGAAACGCACGGAATAAGTGCGCCACGGAGAAACCAGTTGCGAGCCTTCGAGGGCGAATCCTTGTCGGGCACACTCGGGCCCTACAAACGCAGAGGCGGAAGCGAACAGATTCTCCGGGCGGTAGCGGCAGCGAAACCGCATTTCATACGCAGCCCCCGGAACAAGATTCACCGGATCGCTCAGCCAAGCGATTTCACCCTGATTCTTCGGATCTGCACCCGAGGACAAGGAGACATACTGGGCGCCGTCTGCCGCATCACCTTGACTCCAGGCCACTTTTCCCAACCCGCTCCAACCGACGGGCTTGCCGTCCGCACCCTGTTCGAAGGAGGGATTCGGAACGACCGGAACCGCGAGTGCTTTTTCACCATCGGCGGTGTTTCTCTCGGCCTTCTGCGGCTCGACAGGATTTGCGGATTGCTCGGGCTTACGATCACAACCCGAGGCAAGAAGAGAAAAAGCAGCAATGCTCAGGACGGATATTTTTTTAGAGAGTAATATAAGGTCGTGGTTCATAAATTATTCAGTAATCAGGTCATTTAATCCGCTGGGGGGAGCGTTGTAGAACCAGGGGTAAGGACTCTGAGCGATATTCGGATCATCGGGGGAAATGGCTTCGACATGGCCATCGCAGAACACCGCATTGAACTTGCCTTTGTGTCGCCAAGCATTGGCTCCAGGCACATCGACCTTTCCCGTTAGCTGCGCCATGGGCTCCAACTCCGCGACATAGTAGAATGCGGAATTGCTCGTCATCGCTCCCGTATCGCAAAACAGGATGGTCTGGGCAGGCTTCCGAATGTTCATCCACTTGAAACAACTCCGCTCGTAATAGCGGTAGTAAGCCGGTCCCCATTCCGAACCATCAAAGTAAGTATAGGGAATGAGTCGGCTGTTCATGCCGTATCCATTTTGTGTGAGCGTTGGTGCCTCGGGGCAGCACTTCACCTTCTCCGCACCGTAATCAATCAAAGAGGGAAACTTAAATTCTGGGATCCCAAGAAAGTTTGTAGGTAAATACCATGTTGCCTGAGACAGATAACCATCATTATCTGAGGAAAAAGCCTGGGCGCACAAATAGAGCTGCCTCAGGTTGGCGGCACACTTAGCCGCATTTGCCGTTCCTTTGGAACTGGAGAGGCCGGTTATCAACAATGCGGCCAGAACGGCTATGATTCCAATAACCACCAGTAGCTCAACCAGGGTAAAAGCCCGCCGTGATCTCGCGCTGCCGCCAGATCGACTCGCCATCAAACGCGAAGGCCTTGTTTGATTTAGGCTAATATTAGCTGGCTTCATGGCAAAACCGGGAAAGCTCAAGGCATCGGTATCAATGCGATGTCGTTACCTGACCCATCCGAACCTGTGCCAGTGAAACCGGCGTTATAGACCAGTCGAAATTTCGCTCCATTGAGGGGGATGTTATTGGCGTCGCTGGCGACAGCACCGTTCACGGAAACAGTTTTGAAGGTCCCGGCTATTGACCCATTTCCCTGCCTGACAACTAAAAAGATCGGCTTGTCCTTGGGGGGTGAGCCGCCATCAGAAAAGATGAGATCCAGATCACTTCCAGCGATCGACACGTCGCCTGCAGTAATGGCTGGTGCGGTGCGGCTAACCTGGACGGCAAGGCGGGCTCCTTCCTGCACTGAGAGCGAATGAGCTTTGACCGTTCCTCTGACGCCGAGAGCCCCCTCCTTGACGGCAATCGTTCCGCTGGTTTCGATATTCCCTCCAAGATTCAGTGTGCCCGCTCCCTGTTTGACCAAAGAAACCGCACCTGTGATGGTTCCGGAAAAGTTTCCTTTGCTATTCTGGATGACTCCTTCCTTGTCGGGGAAGGACAGGTCCGCCTGATCGACGGTCAGCGTGGCTGCCTCAGCGCTGGTAATAAGCCCGCCGGTGGTCCCAGGCGAGGCTCCGCCAGGCAGATCATCGGCGAGTGTGCCCACTGCTTGATCTTTCCCGTCCAGATCCAGCTTACCGTGAACCATCAGGGTACCATTCGGCGCTAGCGCATTGGCAACAGTCGTTTGCAGAGTGGCCCCCTCATGAATGATGGCACCTCCCCAGCTGTTGTTTGCCACGTTGAGGATCACCGTTCCATGGTGAGGGGGCTCGCCAAAAAGAATCAGTCCATCCAGACTGACCGGAAGGGTGATCGGATTGTTCTGAATAGTGATGGACGAGCCCCCCACAGGATCCAGGCTAAGATAGGAAGAGGCAGCGCCTGAACCCGAGATCCCTCCCTCGATCGTTAAGTCCGAACCATGGACGGATTGGATATAGTCGAACAGATTTACGGTGATCGACCCGGTGACCGTGGTGCCTCCCGATGGGGGAGCGACAAGACTGGCACGCCCACCTTCTGGCGGTTCACCCCAATTTCCTTCGAGACTGTAGGAATTGTCATCGATCCCAACCAGCAAAGTCAAAGCTGAGCCAGCGCGAACATCGATGGTCTCCGCATCGACAGCCATGGGTGAGAGAACCAGGATCGCGGCATAAATTGAGAATTTCCGAAAAATTGACGATGTCTGCGTTTTCATAGAGTAGCTGTTAGGAATGTTTTTGTGTGTGGCAGTAAAAAAATATAGAATGCGTTGTTGATCTCGCAGCGAAATGGCCGTTACGAATAGTGTCCGAATGAAGCGGTATGGTCCCACAGCGAAAACACTGTGGCACCCCCCAGAAAGCATGAGCCCCACGAACGCCGGTCCCCACCGGACGGCTCGTGCAAAAGAAGCCAAGGGTCGTCAAACCATCGAACGACGGCGGCGGACCACCAATGCGGTCAGGCTACCAACGAGAAGCAACCAGGTGGACGGCTCGGGGACGGCCGTCACCTTGAAGTCGCTGACTATACCGCTTGCGTCGCCTCCGGTGGCGAAGATTGGGTCGTAGGAAAAAAGGATCTGAGTGATCGAGAACGGAGTGATGTTCGCAACCGTGCCGTAGGCAGTTGCTCCTTGATAAACGCTGTTCGCATCAAAGCCCGTGCCGCCGTAGTAATAACTCACGCTCCAAAGTGGGGCGGTCGTATCGAGGCTAAAGCCCGTGTAAATCGGGCCGGTTGCCGCGGGTCCCAAAAGCTGATTTGAGGCACCGCCGAAGGTGTTGACAAACCGCTGTGCCTCACCACTAAAAGTATACCAACTCTGGCCATTTCCATAGTTAGGGGAGCCGTTGAAAGCCAGCCAAGTGAAATTCGCAGTTTGATCATTCTCAACGAAAGGGAAGGTTGAAATGTTCAATGCAGCCGAGACACCATAAAGATTGCCAGCGACGGGGGTGAATGCCACGCTATTTGATGTGGCAGTGGTATAGTTTCCGTCGAAAGTGCCACTGATGATGACGGAAGCGTTCACCGACGTTAGTAGTGACACCAAGCTTGCTGCTGTGACCGCTGCGAATTTTGTTACTGATTTCATGGTTTTTCTCGGGTTGATTTGTTAAGGGTGGTTGCTGTTTTTGAACAGTGACTAAGAAAATGGAACCAATCCGCCAAACCATCAAATTGTTATTTGATTTACAGTAAAGACAAACAGCCGCCTGCCCCATGCCGGGGTTGCGGATATATTTTTGCGCGTCAAGGTCTCTCCAGCATCCACTGCCAAGCGGGGAGGATGCGCATTCGGGAGGGGACGGCGGGGAATGGGAGCCAGGATTCCAGAGTGAGAAGAAGCGGTCGCGCGTGCGGTTACGCCGCCCTCGCGTCATCAAATCATCAGACAAGAAAGACTGCATAACCATGTTTGCATTGCCATGGAGGGACCTCGCTTGGAATTCAGCAAAGTTGCAGTCAAGAAATACCTGACAACCAAGTTTAGATTCTTCCCATACCGGGCTTGGATGGCGGTTTTTTTCGGTCTCGTGGAGTGCAGGATTTGCTTTTTCCCGGTGATGCGCCAGGAATCCACCTGCCTGGAACGGTGACCACTTCGTGCACTTCCGTAAAACCTCGTTCATGAGATTGCATCAGGCGAGCGAGATGTTGGGCCGCGATTTCTCCGACTTGGAACCATTCTTCATCGATTCCGGCGATTCCCGCAGCGATGTCGGAGGAGTAGACGCCAGCTCCAAACAGCGACACATCTCCCGGGACACGGATGCCGGCATTCCTCAGCCACGCGGGATCGAAATGCGCTCCAACCAAGAGGGCGTCACATTTCCTGGTTTTGACATAGTTGACGATCTGCTTCGTCGTCAGTTTGTTGCTGGAAAGTGGAGGAACAAAGTGTCTTTGCCCATCAAGAAACGCGGCTGCCAGCACCCCGCCGAGATAGGTTCCCCCGATACGTTCGTGCTCGGAGCGATCATGAAGGAATCCGATCCGGGAAAAGCCGGCCTCGACGAGTCTCTGACAAAGACGAAAGGCGTTTCCAAAGTGATCCGGTATCACGAGAGTCACTTCCACTCCTTGGAGCGGCTGGCCAATTTCTACGACAGAATAGTTCTCCCAGTCGAGGTTCAGTTTCGCCGTCGGGCTGAGGGTCGGAAACAGCAGGACTCCCTCCGCTCCAGAGAATCGCAGTTGGCGCCTGAGCTTCCTTTGATCCGGCCCATTATCGCCACCCCGAAATTCTTCGACGAGATATCCCATTCGATCGGCCTGGGCTTTTGCCCCGAGATAAAAGTTTAGCAACGGTTCCGCCGACGCTTTGGAGAGGGGTTCGTTCCAAGAGTTGATGAACGCCATTTTCATCACGTCCCGCTTGGACGGATGAAGCCGATACTGGCGCATCAACGCGGAGAGGGCGGGCTGTGATTTGTAGCCCATCTTCTCCATCTCGGCGAGTACACGCTCTCGCGTCGCGGCGGACACGCCTGCGGTATTGCGTACGACATAAGAAACCGTCTGCGCGGAAACGCCGGTCCTGGCCGCGATGTCCCGGTAGCTTGGAATCTTGGGGCGATCCGGCACGGACTTTCGATTTGGATTTTTTTCGCCCGATTGGTTCAACGGTGAATCCTTTGCCATGCTGGAAAGCCTTTCATGCAGCTTTTCTTCACGCAAGATGAACCGGTATCTTACAGAAGAAGGGCTAGGGCGAAGCAGACGGTCACAGGGCGCCTGCCCCGGATTCGGCAAGCTCACTTTTCGTCTCGCCAGAGGTCACGGCCTCATCGGAATCAAGACAGATCGAAGCCTGCTTGCAGTGTTCGAGCAGGACCGGCGATGCGGCCATTCGACAGGTCGGGTAGGCATCCGATTGTTCGAAAGTATTTCGTTCGAACAAGAGACCTTCGGCACCCTTGGCAATGAGCAGGGGCGTCGCATCAAAAGAAACGAAGGTGTTGCCGGAGATCGTGATGTTTCGATGGCAGCGTTCGCCTAGACCAGTCTCGTCGAGGTGCGGAGAGGAAATCTCGATCACTGCATTTCCCCAGACTCCAAAGTTGCAGTTCTCGAAGCGGTTCCCCGAAATGATCAGATCTCTCACCGCCGCCTGTTCGAACCAGGTTTTGCCATCGCCTTCGAGGAGGATCGCGGCCCCGGGATTATGGAAGATGTTTCCCGCGACGCGGGTTTTTCCTGCGGACCCCAAGAGGATTCCGCGTGCACGGTTGCCGGTGAAGACGCAATCCGTAATCTCGACTTCGGGAGCGGTCTGTCCGGCGTTGTGGACCAGTGTGCCAGGGACGATTCCCAGCGGCAGATCGTTGGCGAGGTCCACCGCGAGCAGGTCGCGATTGATCACGTTCACTTCACTGACGGATGCACCGCCCAACGGGTGCAAGGTTTTGCCATCGGAAAATACGGCCGAATCTCCGACTTCGAGCAGTGGGAATCCCGCGTGTTGCGAATGCATGAAACGAAGCTCGATGCAGCGTGGACCGGCAATGCGGTCAATGGTGGCGTAGTTTCCATGAATGTTCGTGGCGTCGTCCATCTGGTTTTCCATCCGGCATCGATTGAGACGGATGTTTCCCGAACAGTTGACGAGATGGGTGGCGTCGGCTGTCGCGCTCACGATCCGTCCCGTTCCGGGCTTTGCCAGGACCCGATAGTCGGAGAAGGCGACCGATTTGCACTTTTGGGCAATAGTTGCCATGCCTCCCGAGTGGTGAATGGTCACATCGGCGATCGTGACATTCGAACAACCATTGAGAAAAATCCCCGGCACACGGCGGTGATCGGGACCAAAATACATCACGTTGCCCACGGTCGCATGAATTCCCGGGACTTCGACTCGCACGCACCGGTCTCCACGATCGCTCGCGCGGAAAGCCGAGAGGAACGATCCTTTTTCGTCCCCCGGGATCATGCCGCTGATGACAAAAGATTTCCCCCAGTAGTCCAGCGCCATGAAGTCCGGTTCGCGCTTCACCGGATCAAACTCAAGCAAGCGTCCCCACGGATAACGGACTCTATCCTCGTCCAGAAAGACCAACTCGTCGCCCTCGATCCGATACGGGTAATGCTCAGAAAACCGCACCGTCATGGCGTCCTGCTCGACTTCCAAAATCTCGCCCTCGCTATGAAATGGCCGCGCGTAATCGATTGAGAAATTCCGTAGCGTCACCCCACGACAGTTTTCCACGGCAAAGGGCATCAAAAAGCCGTGAAAAATGAATTCCGAGCCGCACCCGTCAATCTCGATGTCAGCAAGATTCTGTAGCGAAAACGCTATCCTCTTGAGCCCCTCGTCATTGTTGCTGACAAAGAGATATCGCTCGAATGCCCGATCTGGCCAAAAGTCGTATCGGCCAGGTGAAAACTCGATGCGCCCGCCCCCACGTTTGGCAAGATCGGTCAGCACCTCCCGCAGGGCCGGCGTCGAGTCGGAACCCATGTCGGGTTGAACGGGAAATAGAAGAGATTTTGAACGAGTTTCTGAGATCGATGGAGCGATGACTAACATGAATGAATGAATGAGCAATTACACGCACCCCCACGGAGGGGGCAAGAACCTCTGACTTTCGCAAGCGCTGAAGGGAAACAAACAAGGAATTTTATTTACAGTAAATATTGCGTGACTTGGAGCGACATCATGGCCGGCCCTGCCGGACCAAACTCCGCGCTCATGCCCGAGAAGCTTAGCCTGCCAAACACGTGAGATTGGACTCTAATTCACGCTGTCGGCGCAAGGTTATAGCTGGCCAGAACATCGGCAATCATGACCGGCGCCCCTCGTTCCGCACTCAGCTCCATGGCTTGCAGGATGGCGATCGTTTCAATGCCTTCCTCCAGGTCCGGCTTCGGAGCCACGCCGGAATCGATGCAGCGGGCGAAGTATTCGATGTAGTTTTGGAATTCCCCGGCATGGTGAGAAAAACCTCCGAATCGGTAGTAATAACCGGCTTCCTCATCCGTGCGGATGATCACATCCTCTTCGCCGGGGAATGCTGTGGAGTAGCGCAACTCCGGGGAGTCGGCCTGGGACGCGCCCTGGTTGCCCCGCAGGATGCAGGTGATGTGGCTGTCTCGGTCGCCGTTTGGTGTCCGGGTGCTGTAGCAGCCGCTGGCGCGCCCGATACGTCCGTCCTTCGATTTCAGGACAAAGTGCATCGCATCAGGATGCTTCAGGCCCAGCAAGGCTCCCCGGCTGGAAAGCATGGCATAGCCGAAGACCTCTTCGATCGGGCCGAGATACCAGCGCACCAAATCCACGGGATGGCTCAAGCCGCCGTAGAGCGGCTTGTAGGCGGCGAGGTTTTTGTGCTTCAAAAAATACCATTCGTGGTTGGCGTGGTAGTGGGCCTCCACGGAAAAGACCTCTCCCATTTTTCCGGCCTCGAAATCCTCGCGCTGCCGCAGCATGGGCCCGAAGAAACGGGAGCTTTGGCCGACAAAAAGGCGGCGGGCGGCCTCGGTGGCGGCCTGGCGAACGGCAGCGGCCTCAGCAAGAGTGTCAAAAAGCGGCTTGGTGCAAATGACGTGTTTGCCGGCCCGGAAGGCGGCAATGCAGTGCCGGGCGTGAAATTCATCCGGCGTGTAAATGGCGATGGTGTCGATCTCCGGGTCGGCCAGCAGATCCTCATAACGCGTTGTGGAGCGCAGCAGGCTGAACTCTTGTTGCCGCTCGCGGCAGAGGTCCTCGTTCTTGTCGCAAACGTTGCCGATGCGCCAGTGCTCGCTGGCCAAGGCAGCCGAGATAATACTGCGGCCCTCGCCGAGACCGAGAACGCCGAGGATGTGTTGAATGCGGGCGGGCATGTCTATTATGGTATTTGCTATCTGCTCTTGTAATCAATTATTGCTTCCTACACCATGGCTCGAATGGATAAAGTTTTGTCTCTTTTGGCGCGAAGAACACCTCTTCGCCCCGCTTCCGATTTGCTTTTGGGCTCCGGCGAAAAAGTGCGACTCGGGGCCGTGACACGCGCTGGCCGATTAGTGAAAAGCGATCCCGGGGCGGCGTTCAGCCAAGGGATGCGGACGTGGCAGGATTTCGCGATTGTCCTGCTCCTTGCAGGAGCTGGCCGGTATCGGGACGCTCATGGCATCAGCACGCGGGTTAGCGCCGGGGACCTGATGTGGGTTTTTCCGGGAGTTGGCCATGCGTACGGCCCGGAAGACGGCGACACATGGGAAGAACTCTATCTGGTTTTTACAGGCAGCATGTTTGACCGCTGGTTGGAAACCGGTTTGGTTGATCCCAAGCGTCCAATCTGGCGCGCTGAGCCTGTGGACGCATGGCATCGCCGACTGGGCCGAGTGATCCCCGAGCAACATCCGATTGGCGAGTTGGCGGCACTGGCGGCGGCGAGTCGCCTGCAAGAAGTCATCGCTGATCTCGCAGCCCAGCAAGAAGCCATGGCTGGCGGATCGGGCACCGTCCCCACTTGGCTGGACGGGGCGCGTAGCCGTCTTGAATCCGGGGAGAGCCCCCAAGCGGTGGCCCGCGCACTGAAAATGGGCTATGACAGTTTTCGGAAACGGTTTGCCGCCATGACCGGGCTCGCACCGGCCCGATTCCAGATGCTGCGCCGGATCGAACTTGCCTGCACTTTGCTGCGAGGAGGCGCGCTGCCGATCAAGGAAATCGCGGAGCGCACCGGCTTCGCCGATGAGTTCCACTTCTCTAAGAGATTTCGCCAGATTGTTGGTCAACCCCCGGGTCGCTTTCGTGAGCACGCGCAGTAAAACGAGATTCCTGCACTCTGACTCCTAAGGGTTAGGCGCAGAACAGGGCGTCAGTTCGCCGGAAAGATCAGGTCCCGTTGGAAATCGATCATCTCGCGAATCAGACGGCGGATGACCGCCTCGTCCGCCGGCATGAGGGCGTCGAGCTTCATCGACTCGATCAAGGTATCCTCGTCAAATCGATCACAGCAGCGGGCGAGCAGGAGTTGGCTTTGGCCGACGCGGGCGATTTCGCTGGTGATACCATCGGGGAACCGAACGGATGGCCGAACGACCTCGCCGTTCTCGATGCGACAATACATTTCCAGATGCAGGTCATCGGCGACGCCTTGGATTGCTCCTTCGTTGCGGAGATTGAGATGGACGTCGAGGCTCTTGCCCGTGTGGAAGGCGGCGAGGATTTCTGCAATCGGCTCGTGGCTGTGCCGCAAATTCCAGGATTCCGTGGAAACAAAGTCCCGGCGTGCATCGGAGAGCGCCGCTTCCAGCAGTGTTTGGCTATCGTCCTGTCGTTCGCCATGGAGCGGGTCGATCTCGCCCGCAACCGGTGGGACACCCCAGAGTCGTCCGAAATCATTTTTACGGTCAGCAAATCCGGGCAGGAACTCGATCGGATGCCGCGCATTGTTGCCGACATACACCCCGTAGCGTGACCACACCGCCTCTCGGAAGGGGCCGTCGAAAATCTGCGGGGTGAGTTCACGGATCTCTTCCTGAGTGTAGATCCTGTCCCCGATCTGTAGCTTGTCGGCAAAGACGAAATGGTTGTTTCCCGCCAACTCGACCCGCACGACCGGCGCCTGCTTACGCCACTCGGAAATCCACGACAGGTGATGAGGAATCAGGCCAAGTGCCCGTGCGATGTTGTGCTCGGTATCGTGGTAACCGTGGCAGAAACCATACACCCGGATGCCGGGAATCCGGTCAATGGATGCAGTCAATGCGTTGAGCGGATTGGTGAGTTGCAGCAGAAGGGCATTGAGCGCACCCACCTCCGCGAGAGTCTGCGCAATGCCACGCATCACCGGTGCGTGACGCAACGCACGGATCGCGCCACCGGGACCGGTTGTGTCGCCGACCGCTTGGAAAATCCCATCGAGTTGCGGATGCGTGGAATCATAGCGCCAGAGCCGGTCACCACCTACAGCGATCGCCGTGAGGCAGGCCGTGGCCCCGCGCAAGCCTTCTTTCAAATCCGTGTGGGCCGATATTTTGTGGCCGCATCCAAGCCTGCGCCTGGCAAACTCACACCACTCGAGCACCATGGCCAACCGCTTCTCATTCAGGTCCACTAAGCGAATCTCGGCCCCTACAAGATCGGGATTGAGCATCATGTCCACCACGATGTGTCGGCCCCAGTTCAGCGAACCCGCACCCACGATGGTGAGAACAGGCGCGCAGGAGAAGGCTTCGTTGGATTTTATCATCCTCAGATAATCAGGCTTCCCCGCCCACATTGCATCTTGCCAAAGTTCGGAGTTCTCTTGAATAGTCACCTACGATGCACACATCGGAGACGATTCATGAATCATCGATCGGATGGCGAGTCTGGTGGATGCGCGACCTTTCCATCATGGCACGTGCCCACACGCATGCCGACGTGGAGATCAATGTGCCACTTCATGGGGGGCCGCTCCGCTATCTCCACGCGGGGCGCATCGTGGAAGTTCCCGCCGGAAAGTTGGCAATTTTCTGGGGTGGAATTCCGCACCAACTGCTGTCGCCCGCGAGCGGATGCGAGGGCATCTGGCTCACTCTTCCGCTGCCATGGGTGCTGCAATGGGAAATCCCCGATCCCTTCACGCAAAGCCTGCTTTCCGGCGACTTCCTGCTGGAGGAAACCGCGCCGGACGAGATCGCCGGGCTTCGGCGCTGGGTCGGGGATTTCGAGAGTGGAGAGGCCACGCGCCGAAAAGTGCTCCTGCTCGAAATCCAGGCCCGTCTTCTCCGCCTTGCCTTGAGCCTGCCACGCAGGCCTCGGACCCGCCCGGCACCAGCCACAGTCGGAGGGGAAGCCAGGATGGAAGCCATCACCCGCCACATCAATGCGCACTATCTTGAAAATGTCACCGTGCCGGAAATCGCTGACGCGGTTGGATTGAATCCCCGCTACATGATGAGGCTCTTTTTATCTCACTCCGCGATGTCGGTCTGGGAATATGTCGTGCGCTTGCGCGTCTCGCATGCCCAGCGCCTGCTGATCATAACCAACCAGAAAATCACGGACGTCGCGCTTGAGAGCGGATTCGGCTCGCCGGCCCCGTTCTACGCCGCCTTCACAAAGTTCGGCGGCGGTAAAACCCCGATGGCATTTCGGCAGGCGCACCGTTGAAGCGACCTGCCCCGCGATACGGCGGCAGAACTAAGATCTTCGCAAAGTCAGGATCGTAGCCCGGAATTCTCCGCTTAAACCGAGGTGCAGGGATTTGGCTTTCATGCTGCTCGTGAGCCCGAACTTTGAGGGCCATGTTTCTTCGATTTGCCAACCGCTTTCCCCAACCGGGATTTCGACGGACTTTGGAAACACTTTGCCGAAAGTGTGGGCGATGAGCAGCGCACGCTTGCCGTTTTTCGATGTCCGCAACACCGCCTGCCAACCCTGCGGATGCCGCCAGCTTTGGCCGACTTCACCGTGAAACGTGGAATGGCCGTTGCGGATGATCGGATACACGCGGCGGTAGAGCTCCATCGCGGAGACGGCCAGCTTCCATTGTGCCGCGCTGAGGTCGTGGACTTCGCCGGAGAGGCACATGCGGCCGAGAAATGTCGCGGCGAGCGAGTAGGCAAGCCGCTGCGCGGTGTCAGCCTTGCGCAGCACCACCCAGACCTGCGACTGGCGAGGCAGGATCAGGCGTTGAAGATTCGCGGCGATAATCGGAATCTCTCGCGTCTCGTGCGCGTCGGAAAACGATCCCATCGCGCAGAGACCCATCATTGAGGGTTCGAGACGGTGACCGCCAGACGAGCAGTTCTCAATGACAAGATCCGGCAGTTTCTCACTCAGTTTGCGGAAGAATTTCTGCACGCCCTCCAGGTGCTGGCGCAGTCCCTCGCCGGGGGAATCTCCCCCATCCACTCCAAAGCCGATCGTTTCGTTGTAATCCACTTTGAGGTAGCCAAAGCCGTTGTCGCGCAGGATGTGGATGACCTTCTTGGTGAGGTAATCGAAGGTGAAGGGGTCGCGAAAATCCCAGAAGTGACGGTTGCCGGCCTGCAACACGCGACCGTCGCGATGAAGGTGATGATCGGTGAGCAAAAAGGCTTTCGATCCGGGATTGCAGACCTCGAACTCGAACCAGATGCCAGGAATCAAACCATGGTTGCGAATCGTCTGACATGTGGTGGCAAGACCCTCGGGAAACGATTTGCGATTGATGTTCCAGTCGCCGTTCTGCTGGATGCTTCCACTGGGCCGTTCGGCCCAACCATCGTCGATCACGAGATACTTGGCTGGTGTGCCTTGAAGACGTTTGGCCAGAGCCAAAAGGTTTTCCTGAGTCGGATTGCCCCAACTGGTGCACCATTCGTTCACCACGATGGGCAATTCGTTCTCAATTTTCGGCAGTGCGCCCAGCGGCTGTTCCTGCGCGGAGGTCAGACGTTGCGTAAGTTGGTCGAGATTTCCCTTGATGCAGGCCAGCGTGGCTAACGGTGTCTCGTAGGATTCACCCGGCTGGAGCGTTTTGCACCAATGGCCGAATTCGCGGTCAGCTTGACCGCCGGAGAGCGCGACAAAATCATCCTTGCGGAACACCTCCATCTGCCACGAACCCGGGCAGGCGAGTTGTGCCCCCCACAGCACGCCGGCCTCTTTATCCTCCAGCGCGACGAAGGGAAAAAATCCGCGCACGGGCATGGAACCAACCTGGCCGAATCGTTCGCAGGCGATGCCGTGGCCGATCCACGAGCGTTCGAGCTGGAGTTGCTCGATGCTTTGAGAGTCGAGGCGGCCTTCCGCGCTCCAGCTCGAGCGGAAGCGATGCACGAACAATCGGTTCGGCGCATCGTCGGGGGCATAGGGTGTCATGCCGCCAAGCGAAAAACTGCTCAGCATCTCGAGGGTGAGCGGTTTTTTTCCCGCATGGCGCACGCGGACCTGACTCGAGAAGACCGGAGTGTTCCCCTCCCATGAAAAATGGTGCTCGCAGCGCAGTCCAGACGAGTGCCTGAGCGATGTCACGACGCAGGAAACTCCGTTTTTTTTGAGCACTTTCTGTCCCGTGAAAACCAGCGCGGCTGTCGAACTGCCCGCCCGCATGGTCCGTCCCTGGGAAAACGATCCTCCGTAAACATCCTGTTGGCACTTGAGCTGAACCATGGAGTCGAGCGACCAGGCGCGCATCGGCTGCCATATTGCGGGAAGCCCCACGATCTCGACATCGGGCGGCAGGAACTCGCGGTGTTTCAAAGGGGCAAGCGACTTCGGATGAAGAGAGAGCTGCGGCGCGCCCTTGCCTTTGACGGGAACGTCGAACCGGATAATCGTGTCACCAACGGTGAACTTCGAGAGGATTTTGGTCATGGTTTTTTCTGCGGATGGCCGGACGAACTGTCAAGATGCGGGCGATTGGCATCCGGGATCGCGTTCCGAAGGCGTGAGATCATTCGGGATGTTCCAAGCCACCGGTCTCCTCCGTAACCCACGAGACCTAATAGCTTCCGCTGAAATCATGAAGCCTGGCCCGAAGCGCATCGACAAAGGCGGCGATGTTTTCCCATGGCACATCGGGCTCGAGCACGTGTGTCGGCGCAACGATCACACGGGCACCGTTCTCATGCAGGCGACGGCAGCGTTCCACAGCCTCGCGCACGTCGTCCGGCGAACCGAATGGCATGGTCGTCTGGGTGCCGATCATTCCGCAAAAGGCGAGCCGGTCCTGATAGCGGGCTGCCACAGCCTCCAAGTCCATGCACTCGGGCTGCACAGGATTAAGGATGTCTACACCGGCGTCAATGAGGTCATCGATCAGAGGGGTGACATCGCCGTCGGAATGATAATGCACCCAGACTTTGCGGGTACCGGAGGCTTCGCGAATTCCATCAATCACGCGTTTCAGTCGGGGCTTGAGGTGTTGCCGCCAGGTGTCTGCGGACATCAGCAGGCTGTTTTGCGTAGCCACATCGTCGCCAAGGCGAATGATATCGAACCCGGCCCGCGCGAAGGCCTGGGCGCTATGAAACGAGCGTTCGGTGAAATAATCGAGAAGCCATTCCGTCACCGGATTTTCATCCGCCCAATCGCAGAAAACATTCTCCATGCCCCGTAAATACCAGGTGTCTTCAAACACCGTGCATTCCAGGCTGGCGGAAGCGACTTTCCCGGCGGCGTGGATTTCCTCGCAGCGGCGGGCGTAACCGGTGAAATGCACGGGGTCGGAAGTGTCCGGCCACGGCAGGCTTTCAAGCTGGGAGACCTCCGCAATGCCAGCGAGCGGGTGGAGCATCTCCATGAGATGCATGGCCTCTCCGAGGGTGGATGCCGGCGGACGGACAAAAGAAATCCCCATGCGGAGAACGACCGAGTTGTCCGGCAGGTGGAACCCGATTTTCTCGTAGGCCGCACGCCACTTTTCCGGATCATCCCCTAGGAAGGAAGCCCCGAACGAATGAATATCGAGGTCGAAAGCTTCCTGCGCGGATCTGCCCGTGCGCTCCAGAATCCGCTTCTCCACAGGTTCGGTGGTGGGAAGATCAAAGGGGAGCCACTCGGGTGCCCCGCCTTCGATCATTTGAAAAAAGTTTTCGCGCGAGTTCATCAGGAATGCTTCAATGTTCAGCAAATCAAACCCCGCTTGCCGGCCGGGCCGTGGGCGATGGGATTTTCCCCAATCCATCGTTCGTCGACCGGTTCGTCGGAACGCTGATAGCGGGTGTCGGTGGAAAGGCGGATGCGTTGAGTGGTGTTGTCGATGCTGGCGTGGATAGTGTCCATGCGGAAAGTGAGCAGGTCGCCCGCAGAAAACTCGGAGGTGAGCCAGCGTCCGCCGAACTTCTGACGGAGCGAGTGCGGGTTGTTGGAAAGCTGGCCGCCGTGTTTCCATCCGTCGTGACCCGGGAGATTGGTGCAGCTCGTGTCGACGTCTGATTCGAGATAATGTTTGATGCGCTCGGCTTGGAGGTGGGATTTCTCCAAGATCATGAGTCCGCCCACTTCCAGTGGCACCTCGCCGTAAGGGATCCAGGCGGTGTAGAGGCGGTGCGTACCGCGTCCCATATAAACGATGTCACAGTGAGGGGGGGTTCCGTGACCGCATCCCATGGTGCGGAGCCAAACATAGTCAAAATGCCGGATCTCACCCCCGAGCAGGCCCGTGTAGAACTCCTTCACTTCAGGTCCGAAAACCACGCGGTTGATCGCGGGTTGGTTTTTCCAGGCGGTGTCATTGAATTTCGGATGGACTCCCTCTTTGAGAATCCCTTCAGCTAGCGGGTGGTCGGGTTCGAAAATGCCCCCTTGCTCGAGAGTCCTGAGCAGGGCCATGCGCGCCTCCAAGATGATCTCGCGGGGGAAGAAATCCCTGATGTAAAGGTAGCCGTTCTCCTCCATGCTTTTCCGGAGTGCCTCGGGATTGTTCCGGCTCGCGGCGGAATCCTCGAGCCAACCAAAGGAGTGATCGTCGGTTTCGAGTTTGTGACCGAGGGAGGCCACTCGTAATAGGGTGAGCGTTGGCATGTCCGTTTTGGTAACCATGTTATTACTCTGACACCGGTGTCGCGTTCATTCCATGTCCAGGATGAGAAGATATTTGTCTCTTTTGGCACGGGGCGATCCCTCATGAATCTGCTCCGGTTCTTATCTTAGGGAGAGTTTTACCAAGTCGGACGATGTTTGAGCCAGATCGGCTTGGTCGTGAGTCCTTCCAAAGCAAACTGGATCTGGCAAACCATGGCTCGGACAATCTCGCGGCTGCTGGAGGTGATCCAGTCGACCGGATAAGGGGTCATGATCGGATTTTCGATGTTGCCGTGAGCAACAAGCTTGAGTTCCTCGGGGATTTTGACTCCGAGTTCAAGCAAGGCCGTCAGGCTGCCGCGGGCTGATGTGTGGGGGAAGATGAAGAGGCCATCGGGAAGCGTCTTCTGGCTCCAGAGTGCTTTCATGGCGTCATAGCCGAATTGTTCGATCTTCACCTTGCTTTGGGGGCCGGGCGGGCGAATGATCCACTCAGGGCGCGTTTCCATGCCATGGTCGGCGACCGCACGGGTAAAATCCTCAAAAAATCGGGAAACATCCTGCGGGTTGATCGTTTCCGTGGCAGTCTCGGGCACTACACTGGAGATCACTGCTGCACGGCGAACCCCGAGTTGCGCCAACCGAGAGACGGAGCTGTTCACCAGATCCTGAAAGCGAAAATCCACGCGGTTCGGGCAATCGCGAAAAGACGAGATTGCCGAAACCGGCACGGGGAGAGTTGCCAGCGATTTTAGGATACCCCGGAGAGGATGGCTGGTCACGACGCCGTCGATCTCGCGCTTTCTGCAGGCTTCCACCAAATTTTCTGGCAGAGCCTTGGGAGATTTCCTCCCATCAATCCAGACCTTCAATTCCGCATTCTGCTTTTCGAGCAAGAGGGCCAGTTCGATCTGGAGCGAGACGAGGAAGTCCCGGTCGCCTGCCGGGATGGAGCCAAAGTTCTCGTAAATCCCCAACCGCCGGATGTTGCGGCGTCCATCCAAAACAAAGGATCCCCGATAGCGCCGACGATCGAGAAGACCTTCTTTCACCAGCGGATCCAGCGCGATTTTGACCGTGTTCGGGAAAACGTCCCAGGCCGCCGCCAAGACCTTGGTGGGGGGGATGCCGATACCCGGTGGCAGCGTACCATCCTTGATCAATGAGCGGACATGCGCACTGATTTCCTTCGAAGCGGTGTCCTCTCCAGTCAGGCGGAAGGCCAGGAGTTGTTTG
>JBGSSC010000275.1:0-2598 GCA_041737265.1 Terrimicrobiaceae bacterium
GAGGATCAATGTGCAGCTTGCAGACCACGACACGCCGGTCGAAAAGGCACTGGCTCTTGCAGTCCGGGTCATTGAAGAGGGAGACAAGCTGGGAGTCCCCTGTGATATTGAAGTTCACCGGGATACCTGCACGGAAACCCCCGAGAAGACGTATGCGATTGCCGCAGGGTTTAAAAAGGCCACCGGGCGTTTGATGCCGATGACATGGGACTTTTCCCATCTTTCCGTGGTCAAGCACCTGGCTCCTCCTTACGCGGATCGTCTCATCGTGGACAAAGCGCTCATCAGAAATTCCTTTCAGTTTCATTTCCGGCCGTTCAACGGTCACCATTGCCAGATCCCTGTCACCGACGGCAATGGCCGCCTGTCTCTGGAGTTCAAGCAGTGGCTTCCCTTCCTTGACGCCGTGCTTGAGACCCGGCTCCAGGCCCGCCCGCCTCAGGGGGACATCTACGTTTGTCCCGAGATGGGGCCGGTTCGCGGCGGATACAACTTCGAACAAATGCCCAACAGCTGGGAGGAAGCCAAGCGCCTCCGTGTGATCATCGACAAGGCATGGAAGAAATGCGCCGCCGCCTTGCATGCCGCCTGAACCTGAAAGCTCAAATCATTTTCACCTTATGAAACCAACGATTGCATTTGTCGGAGTCGGTCGCATGGGCGCCAACATGGCGCGCAGGCTCAAGGATTGCGGATATGAAGTCACAGCGGTCTACGACAGCCATAAGGAGAGCGCCAAACAGGTTGCCTCCGAGCTTGGGGCCAAAGCATGCAGTACGCTGGCGGAGGTCACGTCCCTGGCGGAGGTGATTGTCACCGTGGTCACCGACGACAAGTCCCAGAGGGCCGTCTTTGCCGCCTCCGGCGACAGCCTGCTTGTGAACGCGGCGGGCAAGAAATTTATCAACTGTGCGACAGTAAGTCCGGCTGTTCACGTAGAGGTCGAGGCTGCCGCATCCCAAGCCGGCGCGGCGACGCTTGAGGCCTGCATGGCCTCAAGCATTACGCAGGCGAGGGAAGGCACCTTGTACCTCATGTGCGGGGGAAGGAAGGAAGTCTTTGAATCCCTCCGGCCCGTGCTTTCGGACCTCAGCAATGGCGGGCAATTGCTGCGTTACATCGGTCCGTCCGGTACGGCCGCGCAGGTGAAAGCGTTGGTCAACATGGTCATGAATATCAACACCGCAGGCCTCGCGGAGGGGCTTGGACTCGGGGCAGCCTTGGGTCTCGATCTCAAGGTTCTCATGGAGGTCTTCTCCCAGACCGGCGCGGCCTCAAGAGTTCTGCTTACCGACGGCGAAGACATGGTGAATCGCGATCACAGTTGTTATTTCTCCGCGTCGCATGCGGCGAAAGACAGTGGCATCGCGCTCGACCTCGGTTTGGAAAAAGGTCTCACCCTGCCGCTTGCGGCAGCTGCAAAAGCCCAGTATGACCGTCTCGTTTCGCTCGGTCTCGGAGACCTCGACAAGAGCGGGATTGCCGAAATTACATTCCCCGGGCGCACGGCAGGATAGTCTCTTTCCTTTCGAGTACCGAAAATTCTGATTTACACCGGGAGGGGTTCGGGGAAGGTTGTTCCCCTTCGCTCACGTGGCGGAACTGGCAGACGCGTGCGCCTCAGGAGCGCATGGGGAAACCCTTGGAGGTTCGAATCCTCTCGTGAGCAATGATTCTTTTTTATTTATGACATCTCAGGCACCAGCGGTTTCTCCAACCGCGGAGGGCGGATCCGCTCCACTCGAAAATGTTCGGGTCCGCGTTTACTCGCGGCTCATCACGCCCGCCCAGATCAAGGAGCAATTTCCCCTTGATGCGGTGCACGGTGCGACCGTTGCTGCCGGACGCGAGGCTGCGCGGGCGATTCTTCGCGGCGAAGACGACCGGCTGCTTGTGGTGGTCGGCCCCTGCTCGATTCACGACCCGGAGGCTGCCATTGAATACGCGAAGCGTTTGGCAACGCTTTCCAGGAAGGTTTCGGACCGCTTCCTGCTTGTCATGCGGTTCTACTTCGAAAAGCCGCGCACAACGGTTGGATGGAAGGGGCTGATCAACGATCCCGGTCTCGATGATTCGTGCGATCTGGCGCGGGGAATAGCCATGGCAAGGAGTCTCCTGCGGGAGGTAGCCGCCCTCGGCCTGCCGACTGCCACGGAGTTTCTGGATCCCATCATCCCTCAATATCTGGCCGATCTGGTCTCATGGGCCGCAATCGGCGCCCGCACGACGGAATCCCAAACCCATCGCGAGATGGCCAGCGGGCTCTCGATGCCGGTTGGATTCAAGAACGGCACCGATGGCGGTGTGCAGGTTGCGATCGATGCGATGGGCAGTGCCCGGACACCACACAGTTTCCTCGGCATCGATCAGGACGGCGCAACAAGCATCGTGAAGACCACCGGCAATCCGGATGGACACCTCGTTCTTCGCGGCGGGCGCAACGGCCCCAATTACAGCCCGGAACATGTGTCCGCTGCCTGCGCGGCCCTCGGCAAAGCCGGGCTTCCTCCCTCACTCATGATTGATTGCAGTCACGCCAATTCCAGGAAGAACCACCTCAATCAGCCTGAAGTCTGGAAGAGCGTGCTGGAGCAGCGT
>JBGSSC010000281.1:0-2242 GCA_041737265.1 Terrimicrobiaceae bacterium
CGAACTGGGTGGGTGGAAGGCGGGGCTTGTCCCTCAGTCGGTGTTCTCCATCGTCCTTTTCGGTTCGCCGGTGGTCCTTTACCACCTTTGGGCACTGGCACGACCCGGGATCGAGAAAGTCTGCACCGGCCTGAGCAGCAACCCGCTTCCCTTCCTCCGCGACTTTGCTTATGCGGTCCTTCTCTTTCTGATCCTTACCAACAGTGGAAGCCCCGGGGAGTTTATCTATTTCCAATTCTGATGTCCTTTCCCTTCCGCATCTTTCTAATCACCGGCCTCCTTCTTATAGCCTGGCTTGGGACTGTGCAGTGGGCCGGTTGGGAGGCCGATCTGGCCGAATCCAATTTGCAAGCCAACCTGCTCCGGATCAGCCGCTATCTCCGGGAACCCGCACCAGAAGTTGTTCTTGTGGGTTCCTCTGTGGGGGGGAGGTTGCTGCCATCCTATTTCGCCGAGCACGGAGCAAAAGTCCTGAATCTCGGACTTGATGGCAGCCGGCCACTTTTCGGATTCGAAGTTCTCGACGCGGGCAGCAAGCCACCAACAACCATGCTTCTCGACACATCCGCTTTGTTTCAGCCGCTGGGGGAGAACGACGTCGCGCTAAGGGATGCAATGAGTTCTCCCACGGCTCGAATGGATAAGGCCCTCCCTTTCTTCCGGCCTGAGAGTCGTCCTTCGTCTGTCATCTACAACCAATTCAAGTCGATTCGGGATTCATTGGGTTCGGGCAAGGCCCGCAGTCCCAAGCGGCCGGGACCCGCTGGCTCATCTTTCGAAATGCCCGCCACGTACCCCGAAGTAGCGGGTCGAATCCGGGAATATCAAAAACGGGGGACCCGCGTCGTCATCCTGGACATTCCCCGCGGCGAGGGATGGGCAGAGTCGGCCAGGGGAGCTGTTGCGGCTTTGGCCACCGAACTTGATCTTCCGATCCTTGAACCGGGGCCGGCAATTTATGCCGGGGAAGGGGACGTGCTCCGGTTTTCCGACGGCCTCCACCTCGATGCACCCAGTGCCCGGAAGGTTTCCGCTTGGCTGGCAGGAGGCCTGCCGGCGGGCCCACAACAAGGCAAATAGTTTTGATGCGCCTATGGCGCATTTTCGGTGACGGGGGATTGCCTCGCGGGGCGAGGCTCCATGAATGGCATACTTGCTGGCGAGGGATCAACGCATTCATCCCGGTGCCGAGGTGAAGCGGGAGGTAAGCGCATCGCCTGTTGCTGCACATGTTTCTTGCCCATTGCCGCCGTTCTCTCGCGGCTGTAAGCATTCGCGAGAAACGGCTTGTTCGACCCCTCGGCTTGTCTGAGGCTGCGTCGCATCGTGATTCCACGCCCAAGCCGCGTCGCTCTGCCCCGCCTTACACTTCACAGTCAACGAAAAGAATCTCGTGGCGGTTGATCTCGATGGTGAACAAGATGTGTCCATCCTCGAAGAACCCGTCCGGGTAGCAATAGTTGCCTGGAAAATCGGTTAGCACTCGCTGGTCCCGGAAGGAAGCCAGATTGTTGTCGCTGATCCAGAGGGAGAGTGGATACCGCTTCCGATTATCGGGACTCGGGTTGGGGGTATGGATCAGGGCGATGCGTCCGTCCGGCATCGGGATCAACTTCGGCTTGTTGCCGGGGTTGGGTATATCGGTCTTCCTAGCCTCAGTCCAGGTCCGGCCGAGATCCGACGACTCGCTGCGCCAAAGGCAGCCGCTACCGGTCTTGATGTCGACAAGGAGTCCCTCTCCATTGGAGGTTCTATACAAATACGCGCTCAGATTTAGGCGCAGAGGGTCAAAACGTGTCGCAAGCTGACTGGCCGCTGGAAGAAATTGGCGTTTCGCAAGTCACTGCAAATAATCCTATAAACCGCAGTTGAGTTCACCAGGAAGGTCTTGAAGGGTGTGAGGATGAGCGGGTTATAAAAGAATCAGCGAGTGAGCCAGGATCACCCACCGGGTGAGTGTAATGGCTGAATATTCTGAAGCAATAGAACCACGGATTTCACGGATTGGCACGGATGATTGAAACTGAATCCTCTTCATCCGTGCCAATCCTGTCATCCGTGGTTGAAAAACGGTCTGAAGCCACGCCTCGCTGGTTTTCCTAGTGCGGGATTTTGGATAATTCGCTTGGTCGCAGTTTGGCGGCCCCTGTCGCAAGGGGTGAAAAATCGGTGAGGGGGGGATTGCCTCGCGCGGCGAGGCTCCACGGATGAGGCTCGCGGTGCTCTCGGGGAGGAGCGCTAT
>JBGSSC010000295.1:0-2024 GCA_041737265.1 Terrimicrobiaceae bacterium
ACCTTTGCCACCCCCATTCCTCTGCCCGAGCAAACCCTTCTCCTCGGCATCGGGGCCGGACGCATCGCGCCGC
This sequence comes from Terrimicrobiaceae bacterium, assembly GCA_041737265.1. Lineage (GTDB taxonomy): Bacteria > Verrucomicrobiota > Verrucomicrobiia > Chthoniobacterales > Terrimicrobiaceae > JBGSSC01. The sequence goes on from JBGSSC010000295.1 coordinate 74, forward strand.
ACTGGGATCCCTCAAAGAAAGAATTCTCACCCGCCACCGAGGCGGCATTCACGCTCAGCTTCGACCACCGGGTTCTGGACGGAGGAGCCGCCGGCCGCCTGCTCAAAAGGGTAAACGAGTTGCTCCATTCGCCCGAGCAATTGTAAGCGAGGCACCGCCTCTGACCTTGCGCGGGCTGGATAGCTCAACAAGGATATTGCAGGGTGGACGGCCTCCCCCGTGCCTCGCTATGTATTTTTCCCTTCGGAAAAACTTGCGGAAACCGATGCGGCCTGGGCGACAAATTCGCGCACCAGATATTCGTCCTTTGTGGGCGGGGTGGCCTCAACTCCACTGGCGACATCCGCCCCGTAGGGTCTCACAATCCGCAGCGCTTCGCGAAGATTTGCGGGATTCAAGCCTCCTGCCAGAAAGACCTTGCGGTCCGGGTTGGCCAAAACGAATTCACGGGCGAGATCCCAGTCCAAGCGGTGACCCGTACCTCCCCACTCGCCGGGCCGGGCGGAGTCAAGGAGCAGGTAGGGAGTCTCGTAGGAAAGAGCGGAATCGGCCCTATCCCCAACACGCACGGCTTTGATCCATGTGTCGAACCCGCACCCCGCACAGAAGCCGGGGGATTCGTCCCCGTGAAACTGTACCGCCTCGAAACACTGCGCATTTCGAAGCACCTCAAGTTCCGCGGCGGCAGGGTTCACGACCACCGCCACGCGATCAACTTTTCCAGCTAGGGATTCGGCAAGAGCAAATGCCTCCTCCGGCGGAAGATACCGCTTCGAGCCGGGAAACAGATTGATTCCCACGGCATCAGCCCCGGCGGCGACTGCAAATCCCGCATCACGCGAAGTTGTCACCCCGCAGATCTTCGTGTAGAACCGCCCCGCTCGCCTGGCTTTGAGCATCAGGAAGTGAGGTCTACTCCACAATCCGGGCGTCAGCCCGTTTGATCTGCGGGTGGTGGGTGATCGCGTGATAGCGTCCGTCGCTGGAGCGGAAAATGCTGCTCATCGCCCAGCTGACCAGACTCACAACAACCGCCCCGAAAAATGCGCTCCAAAATCCCGAGACGTTGAATCCAGGCACCAACGCGGAGACCAGCCAAAAAAGCAGGGCATTCAGGACAAGGATAAATATCCCCATCGTAACAATGATAAAGGGCAGACTGAGAAGAAGAAGTACCGGCCGGACCAGCGCATTGATGATCCCCAGAAGTAAAGAAGCGCCGATCAGCGGTCCCCATCCGCCGTAACTAACCCCGGGAACAATATGCGCCGCCGCGAAGACGGCCAGCGTGGTGACCAGCCAGCGGATAATGAATGCTGCCATTCCCGCACTCTAGCAGCTTGTCAGACTTGCAGGCAAGGCCTGCGTGAAGGGCCGGAATCGGGGGCGGCAAGCTGCGGCTGCTTGTCTGGCAGGGCCACCCCTTTGCGCCCTGGATTCCCACTCCGGAGAGTGCCGTTGATTCTAAGTCCGACAAGCTGCCAAACCGGTGTGAAGTTTATTTTTGCAGGAGGAGCCCGCATCAGCCATGATGGCCGCAAATAAAACATCCCATGCCAAAAACAAAATCCGAAGAAAAGGCCCGAAAGGACACGGGGAAAAAATCCAAAAAACTGGAAAAATCTTCCGCTGCAAAGTCGCTGGTGAAGGCGGCAAAACTCCCGCCAAAACCAAAAAAAGCAACCAAAGCGAAGGTTGCCATCACGAATGATGATATCGCATTGCGCGCCTACTTCATTGCTGAGCGCCGCACAAAAATGGGATGGCACGGAGACTCGACGAGCGACTGGGTCGAAGCTGAAAAGCAATTGCGCAACGAAGCCGGACGTTAATACCACCGGGCGGATTTCGGCTTCAAGGGGATCGCTGAGCCGCCATGCTGCACGCTCCCGGGGAGAGGTGGCTACTTCAATAGTCTTTTGACCTTCCGCGAAGCGGAAGCTTTAGCAGA
>JBGSSC010000311.1:0-8721 GCA_041737265.1 Terrimicrobiaceae bacterium
CGTATTAGCAACCGGATCGGATTTGATTGCATTTTCCATCAGGTCTTGTTGGGAACAAAAAATTGGCCGTGCTCAGTTTTCATTACAGTCCACCAACTCCGCGGCGACTAGTCTTCAGCGAGGCACTGGGAATTGGAGCTGAAAACAACGAACGGCGAAAATTTTCAGACACGTCTTGCTTGGTCTGAGGAAGTGCCTCGCTAGGGATTGAGCCAAATGAAGCCATCATGACACCAAAAGGGGATGCCAATGGATGAAACCTTGCTTGTTGCATCAGCGTAAGGCAGCCATTGAACATGGCCGTCGACAAAGACGGCATTGAAGCTTCCGCGATGGCGGGTGTCAGGCCAGAGTTTCGGGTTGTACCAAAATACAAGGCTTGGATTGAGGCCACCTTTTGACGCGGGCATGCTGTCGGCCACCAGAATTACGGAAGACGGTGTCGCTATGCGGCGGATGCTCCCTTGTGGAAAATATGGTGAGGTGGACCACCCCCATGCCGTGGTGAAGGGGACATAGTTATATCCGTAGCTGATTTTGCCGGTCGTGTTTGCCGACTCCGGGATTCCAGGAATACCTTGATTGAGGTAACTGCGGACTGCTGGCCAGGTCTTCCGGTCGGGGTCACTTGGACAGGTGAAGAGTGAAGAGACCGGGGCGTTGTAAGAAGCCTTCTCATCAATGTAGGGTGCCAGTCGACCGGCCCAACTGATGCTCGTCTGGGGTTGCACCCCCGGCGGTTCATTGAAGGCCCAACCGTAGTGGGGTGGTGCCCAGCCTTCGTGATCCGAAAAGTAAGAATGCATAAGCGACCCGATTTGTCGCAGGTTTGCGACACATTTGGCGGAATTGCCTGCCGCTATCAACCGTTGTGCACCCGCTGCCAGCAATACGCTCAAACCCGATACGATTGCCACCACCACCAGTAGCTCAACCAACGAGAACCCAACTGAGGATCTCCGCACTGGTTGGGGCCGTTGTCGCAAACAAAAGGAGCCGATCTGGAGCTTACTAAGCCGCAAGGCAGGCACCGCTGCGTTTGTTTAGCTCCGACGCCGGCGAAAGAAGCTGGCCGCCGCAAATCCACTGAGAGCAAGCAGGGCCGATGAGGGCTCGGGGATCACTGAGACGTCCAAAAGCAGGTTGTTCCCGCTTTGATATACCGTTCCCTCATAGCCACCGACAATCCCAACCAAAGAGGCTCCCAAGGTTCCGGATATCGATGCGCTTCCCGTAAGGTCAAACAAAGTGTAGGTTCCGACATCGAACCCGGCCAGCGTCGTGAACGAGAAGTCATTAAAGTTAAGAAGTCCGGTTCCAATGTTGAGCCCTCCGTTGGTCACCCGGATTTGATCGTAGGTGGTCCCGGCAGTGGTGTCGGCCCCCAGATCAAACGCCAGCCATCCGGTTTCCGTGGTTACAGCCGATAAATCCAGCGATCCACCGCTTTGGAATGAAAACGTCGTGCGGCCGGCGAGGCCGACCCCGTTGCCCGCAGCGAGTGATCCGCCGTCCTGGACGTTCACGTTGTCACCGCCGAAAATCGCCAGCGTCGATGTGCCTCCGAATGTTCCGCCATCTGCTACAATGATCGCGTTTGAGCCAGAGAGATGCTCAAAATTGCGGGTTACACCGCCATTAATAAGCAGCGTCCCTCCATTAACCGTGGTGCCTTCCCGCAAATTCACGGTGGAGCCGTTGAAAGTCAGGCTGCCGATGCCGGACTTTGTGAGGGTGAGATAAGTGGTTGCGCTAAACGTCTGAACGCCTGCCACATTGCCGGAATAGGTGGTGTTGGTGGATTGGTTGACGATCAAAGTGTCGATGCTAGTCACGCTGCCAAGCCGGGGCATAACCGTTCCACCGGATCCCTGAAGACTGTTGATCTCTGCGGAAATCGCACCGGAACTGAAAGTCCCCACCGCCAACTCCCCACCGTTTACTGTGACATGACCTCCATTGGTGAATGTGGCACTTTGCTGATACGTAAGGGAGCCGCTGTTGATGATAAAATTCGAGCCAGCCGAGACCATGTTTTGAACTGGTAGAATGCTCCCGCCTGAATTGGTCATGGTGCCGGTGAAGTTTCCGCTACTACTCCACTGCAAAAGGCCGGACGTGTAGTTAAGCGATCCGCTGAGGTTCGAGGTCCCGATGAAAATGAACCGCCCGGTCATGTTGCCGCCACTAAAAGAAACGATGCCTCCAGAAGCGGAAGTAATCCAAACATCATTCGCGCCGCCCAAGTTGGTCATTCCTGCAACAGAAACCGTGCTGTTGCCGATGTCGTATTGCTTCACTGCGACATTGTTCCAAGTGGCATTGTTACCATTGGTCCAGTTTGTGTTGTAGGGGCCGCCCAGCGAGGTGCCCCAGTTGTTGGCCCCAAACCAACTCGAACCCGATACCAATGCGGGGTCATAGTAAAGGTCCTGCCCGGAAGCCAGGGGTAGGAGAGCGAAAAAGCCTGCGGTCGCCAACAGGGCAGAGCGGAGTATGCGAGAAGTTTTCATGGGTTCCATAGGATTGTTCGCGGATTGAACTATTGTCACCATGCGTTAATCCCCCGTTACAGTAAATGACTTGTGATGCTTTTTTGTGTGTTTTTTTGCTGTGCCCCACCAGCGAAAGCCGGTCATCGGGTCTCCCTTCACGCTGGCAGCACTCGTTGACGGCTCAGAGACGCGGGCAATTCGGGCAAGCGTGTCGGGTGTAAAAGTGGGGGGGATTCCATAGATGCAGGACGCCAAAATCGCCTATTCGTCTTTTGGTTCAGAAGGTACCGCAGGATTTTTTCTTTCGACAGCCAAAAGGCGCTCCGGGTCCACCGAGAAGTATCCGCCCAGCCGGGAATCCTGGCGGAGAAGGAAGTCCGGAGTCGTGGGTTTGGAAAAGCGGATCGACCAAAAACCGGAAGGCGACTTGGCTGCGTCCACTTTGATATCTGCGCTTTCCTTGCAGTCAATTTGCCCGACCAGATTCCCCTTCGGATCCAGAATGTCGGCTTCACATCTTCCCCGCACATGGAGTTCGAAATCATCCAGCCCGCCGGGCACGTAGAAATAAAGGGGTGTTTTATTGGAGAAAAATCGAGCCCCGAGGGGGTCCACGCCGGTACCAAGCGCCCAAGGCGCATCCAACTGACGAATGGTGTAGCGGGTGCCGCTCAAATAGCGTCCGGTCGCCGAGATAATCAGGACGTAAAGCCGGCCCTTCTCCCCTTGAAACTTGACCCAGCGTCCTCCCTCCGAGGCAAGGCCATGGGCGACAGACTGTCCGGTTTCCAGATCGTAAATCGCGTAGTAAGGAAAATCGGGCAACCACGGAATTCCGGTCCGCCGGTTGATATCGGTTTCAAAAGCCAATTCAACGGACACCAGACCATCGCGGTCCGGGGCGATGAGCACATCCTGATGATAGCGGAGCCAGAAGGAACCGACTTTCGGTGCGCCATCCGGCGGAGCCACTCCAGTGATCGTGGTCACCGGCCGCAGCGCATCCCGCAGGTGCGGGTTGGCAAAAATCGGGGCGACAGCCCATGGAGCGCGTCTCATGTCACTGGCATTAAACTTCTCCATCTGCCCGTCGGTCAGGTAGAGCGGCGAAGTTTTGTCGGTCTCCACCAAGCCAAGACGCGTAAGATGGCAATAAAGCAATTGCAGGTTGTTTCCCAACTGTTCCAAGCGCCACGTGGCACCGGCGTCGCCGCGGGTTGATTCGAGCGCCGCCAGATAATAAGATTGGATCCGGGGCCACTCCACACCATAAACATCCCGCAGCATCTCCGGGTAGGTATTATAGTGGATTTTGTCCTGGATGTTATTCTCGAAAAAAGATTTCATCCGCCGGTCCACAAGCAGATAGAGTTGCTTAATCTGCTCAGATCCTTCTCCGTATGCCGCATCACAAAATTCGTTGAACACGTCTTCCGGGTCGCGAGCGGGATCCCAAAGCAGCTTGGCAAGCATGTAATTGAGTAATGCTCCCCGGCCATACCCCAGGGTGCCGTAAAAACTGGCGCCCTTGTAGCCAAGGCGGTGCAGCGTTGAGAAGGTATCCCGCATTAGCCCAAGATAGGGGGGCATCGGTGCCCCCGAGTAATCCCGCATCCAAAAATCGCAGCCGTAGTACACCATGTTCGGGCACAAGGGCTGCCAGTCTTCGAGCAGGTTATGCCAGGCCTGGTTGTAGCTCGCGACGAGACGCTGCGGACCGTAAGCAATCCGCACGGGCGCCATGTGTCCGAGGAAGTTGCACGGCAGCGGCTTCATCTCCGGATAAGGAACTTCATGTTTGTAGTAAATACCCCCCAGGATGAATTTATCGGGATGGGTTTGCGCCACCCGTTCGGCGACCTTGCGGTAATGGTCAAAAACCACCGCAGACCATTCCGACTCGGATTGATCCTCTGCAAAGTAGCGTTTATCCGGAGTAATCAGTCGTTTCTGGCAATCGACACAATCGCAGTGGGGCGCGGCATCGGTGGGCCAGATGGAAACCATGGAGACTTTTTCGCGATCCATCAGAATTCCCGCCCTGCGGGCGACTTCCGCATCAATTTCCGGGTGGGAAAGGCATAGCCAAATATTGTGCGCCGGCGGTCGAATTCTTGCTCCGTCGCGGCTCATTGCAAAAAATCCGGGGCTCGCCGCATAGGTCTGTTGCCGGTTGTCGAAGTAGGCAGCATAAGGATGGTCCTCTGCTGGGAAGAGGAAATCCCAGTTATGCCCGCTGCGAAGGTCCATGCTTCCGCCGGTGCCCGAGCGCCCTTCCGGGGGAAATGGCGCCGGGATCGGATGGGGACTGTCCATCGGCACATTTTGGTCGAACCTGTGATAAAGATACCAATCGGTGCCTACTTCGCATACCCCGGTCAATTTCCGGAATTCCATTCCCGGTTGTTCGATCCAACTCAAATCCGGAACGCGCAATTCCGGCTGGTTGGGAACAAACGTCCCATGCTCGCCGGGCATGAGCCAGCGAACGCCGGCCACCCGTTCCAGAAATGCCAGGGTGCCATACAGGGTTCCATAGCTCCGCCCGCCGAGCGGCGTATGTGCGTCGTCCGCCAAGTCGCGCCCGACAATGAACACATCGTCGCCACTGGTCGCGACCCGCGATGCTTCCCACGGCAACTCCGAAGTGTCGAATCCAGCATCACGGGCGGATGGATTATCGCCCAATGAAATCATCGGGGCGGTGGGTTCATGAACGATCTCCAGTTTCTTGCCCAGGGCCTTCTGCAAGTGCGATTGCAACTCCTTCGCCGCATGCCTGATGGAGGGTGGAGCCTCGGTTTCGTGATAAATCCGGTAAGCAGTCAGCGGAGGGCGCTGCCCCGTTTCAGGCTTCGAATTTTCGCCCGCGTCCGATGCATTACTGCAACTCAAGATAACAAAGAGGGTGGCCACAATCATGCAAGCCGGATGGTTTACGTTGCTATTTTTCATGGGGAAGGGAGTTGGTTCGACTGCGGTGAGTTAAATCTCACTCCCCCTTCGCAGTAAATGAGTGCAGAGGCCAATTTGTGTGTTTTTGACAAGTCCGTTTTTCCGACAAACCCCAACCGCCCGCAATTTTTTCAAAATTCACCGCTTGTCACTGCCCCGGCTGCGACCACGGAAATTCGGCCCAGCTCCAATACGGACGTCCAGTGGGAATCACTTGGCTGGTGGCCGCCTTGTAGGGCAGCCATTGCGCGCTGCCATCGAGAAAAAGAGCATTGAAACTGCCGCGGTGCCGCGTGTCGGGCCACAGGCCTTTGTTGTACCAAAACACCAGCGAGGAATCGAGGCCCCCTTTGGAAGCAGGCATGCTGTCGGCGACCAAAATGACGGCGGAAGGGTCTGCCACGCTGCGGACATTGGTGGCCGGTTGGGAGCGCGTGTAGTGAAAGCCCCACGCCGAAGTAAAGATGACGTAGTTGTAGCCATAGCTGACTTTGCGCTGGGTGCCGGCGGACTCGGGGATTCCCGGAACCCCTTGCGTCAGATAGCTGCACACTTCTGGCCAGGTTTTTTGGTCCGGATCGCTCGGGCATGTAAACAGGGAAGACATCGGAGAGTTGTAGGAATCCGGCTCGAAATAAGGCGCCAAACGTCCAGTCCAAATCAGGCTGGTCTGCGGTTGGATCCCGGGAGGTTCGCTGAATGTCCAACCGCCGTGCGGCGGTGCCCAGCCATTGTGATCGTTGAAATACATGTGCATCAGGTTGCCGATCCGGCGCAGATTGGCAATGCACGTGACGGAGTCCGCCGAGGCGCGCATTGCGCCGGCCATGGAAAAGATCAGTGCGGCAAGAATCGCCAAAATCGCCACCCCCACCAACAGCTCCACCAAAGCAAACCCGGCCATGGATCCCGACTTTGGGTTGGAACCCCCTCGCGGCTGGAGACGGAAAAACGATTGCACTTTACAGCATAGCTTACCCACAAACTCCAATCTATGAAATTGCTTCTCGCATCAATTTGTAGGAGTGGCGAATCCTTTTCAAGAGGTCAGAAGGGGCGTCTCCGCTCCTGAGTAGGCAGCGTGTGGAACATGCTGCGAACCAACCTCCTGGATCCACTGCCGGGTGATTTCAGCCGCTTCCAATCCACAGTCGGCGACGCAATTGGAGCAGAAAACAACCCCCTCAAGAACCCCTTCATTGAGCCATCGGCGGTATGATGCCAGTTGGGAGTCCATTTGTTGGCGGGTCAGCTCGGTGCGCTCCCCGTAATTCCAGAGGTAACAGCCAGCCAGCCGCCGCTTGCCGGGCGTGAGCTCCGCCATCCGTTCGATATTTTCGTCCAAACGGTCAAGGTCCGAGCCTTTCCAAGTCCAGAGCGTCACCACGTCGCAAAGGTCCACGTAATCCTGGACCGCGAACTCCAACTGATAGCTGTACCAGACAAGCCAGAGGTCGAGCCGCCGCGGGGGAAACTCGTGAAGCTTTCTCTGCATGGTTTCGATGCTGCGAATCGAGTGACGCGCCCGCTTGCCAGAGGTATCGAACCCCTCAACCGAGGGAAAAAAATCGTCGAGCACCGCCCCGGTCACGTTGGGGTGCCGTTCCGCCTGACGAAGAACTTCATCGAGGTCACTTTGATCGTTGTTGTTGCGTTCGACTCCCCCGGCACCAATGGCCGACCACACAACCTGTCGGAAACCGCTCAACTTCTGCGCATCGTCGTCAAAGGGTGGTGCCGGCTTGTCGAGCATCACAACCCGGCAGCAGTTCGGGATGCCGAGGTAGGCAGCGCCCTCGGTGGGTTCCATCTGGTTGATGCCCGGGAGTTCCGGGTAGCAGGCATGGTGCGTGCCTGCGTTTTGTCCCCAGAGCCAGAAGTTGTCTTTTAAAGTTTTCATAATGATAGCGTGAAAGAGAGTTGTTTTGTTATTGAGGAATTTTCTTGCCGAGGAGCTTGCGTGCGTTGCCGAAAAGGATTTTATCCCGATCCGCCTGCGGGATCGGCAGACTCTGGATAATCTCAATCGCAAAGCGTGATTGGGCGGGGCCTTGCAGGGGCATGTCGGTGCCAAAAACCAAGCGGTCCGCACCCATAATGGATACCGCCTGGTCCATCACACCGGGGTAAACATACATGAGGTGATGCGCCGTATCGACGTAGACATTGTCCAAGCCCATTGCCGCTACCCTCTGGAGGCCCTCGAGATTGGGAAAATACGGATAAAGCGGGTTTTGATAAATCCCGGCGAGGTGGGCAAGAATGAAGTTTGTCCTGGGATGCCGGCCGGCGTATTCCGCCACTTTCTCGGCGGCTGCAAAGCCCGTCCCGGGCATGCACGAAACATGGCTCAGTATCAGAGGTGTGGCATCTGCCACTTCGTCGAGAAAGCGGCGGACTCCACGGGCTCCGATGTCGTATCCATGATAATCGGGATGGATCTTCACGCCGACGAACTTGGGCTCCCGCAGCAACTGAAGATCACTTATGGAGTCAGGAAACACGGGGTTTGCCACCACGTACCCGAGGAGCCTGCGGGAATTTTGCAGGGATGCCGCCAGATCGGCGTTCCCCTCGTGGACGTCATACATAATGGATTTGGCAGAGGAAACGCAGAGCCAATCCACGTTGCACTGGTCGAGTGCGGTGTCGAGTTGGTTGGCATCGGCGGCCCAGAACGGGGCGACGTTAATATTGCCGATATGTCCATGCAAATCGATGATCATGGTCGCACCTCCACGATGGTGATTTCGCGGCCGTAGCTGGAAAGTTCCTCCGCGGGACCATCCTTTACGACGATGCCATCCTCCCACCGAAACCCATGGCGGTCATCGGCGAGAAATACATCCACCATGAAGACCATGTCTGCGGCCAATTCGAAGGTGGACGAAGTTTCCACAAACGGGAACTCGCATTCCATCTGGCCACATCCATGGGCCGGCCCGTAAAGAATCGTCTGCCCGAAGCCTTGATCCCGAATCCAGCCGTGCACGGTTCGTGCCACCTCACCCGCAACGGTTCGCGCACGCATGAGATCAATCGTCATCCGCATGGCATCAAGCCCGGTTTGAAGAAATTTTCGGGTGTCATCCGGGCAACTCCCCAACACAACCGGACGTCCGACGCTCGCACTATACCCCGCCACCTTGGCACCCACACTGAAGTGGATGATCTCTCCCTCCTGCACGGGACGGTGCGTCGGACGGCTGATGGCCTGCCGTGTGTTCGGACCACTGCAGCACCAGACCGGGTCCCCGACCGCTTCAGCGCC
>JBGSSC010000328.1:0-3022 GCA_041737265.1 Terrimicrobiaceae bacterium
TGCGGACGCCATCAATGGTCAACGAAGTCTCGGCCACATTTGTTGAAACGATGACCTTGCGCCCGGGTCCCCTCGCCACGGCTTTGTCCTGCTCGGCAGCCGGCAACTCCCCATGCAGGGGCAAAACCCGGCAGACGCTTCCAAGCCGGCCCTCGATTTCGCGGATCGTACGCGCGATTTCGTAGGCTCCCGGCATAAAAACAAGCATATCCCCCTCGGTGGATTCGAAATGCCGGGCGACAGCCTCGGCCGCCAGCTCCCAGGGAGGATCGTCCTTCGGTTCGTAACGCGAGTGACTGATCTCGACAGGGAACATCCTGCCGTCCGAAGACAGAGTCGTGCAGGGCGCAAGATAGCTCTCCAGAGCGGCACCATCCAGAGTCGCCGACATGACCACAATCCGCAGATCCGGCCGCCTGGATTCCTGAAGGTCCAGAGCCCGGGCCAGTGTGATGTCACCATAGAGGTGCCGTTCATGGAACTCATCAAAAAGAATCGAAGAGACACCGTGCAGCTCCGGGTCTGCAAGCATCTGCCGGAGCAGAATTCCCTCGGTCACAAACAGGATGCGAGTCTCCGGGCCGGAAACATTGTCGAGGCGGATCCGGTAGCCGACCTCAGTGCCCAGCTCACAGCCCCGCTCCTCCGCAACCCTCCTCGCAAGCATCCGGGCAGCAATCCGGCGGGGCTGCAGGATCACGCAGCACCCCTCCCCGAGCCCCCCCCCATCAAGCAAGATCTGGGGAACCTGGGTGGACTTACCCGAGCCTGTCGGTGCGCTCAACAACAACCGCCCGCCGGGCGGCATCGCCGCCACGATTTCTTCGTCAAGGTCGTAGATGGGAAGGATCTTTTCCTGATTCATGGATTCCCGGAGACTCGCCCGGGCACCCGCCGGGTTCCAGCGAAACCGGCCACAACCTTCTCGCCAACCCGCAGTCATTCGGCTTAATTCAAGAGATGCTTCGAATCGCAACCGCCGCCATCCTCATGGGAACCACCGCGTTCTCCCTGGCTTCTGAGAAGCCCATGACGAAGCAGGAGATCGCTTCCGCAGAGAAGGTCGAAGCAATCACGATCCCGACCGGGGGGGAATTTTTCGCTGCGATGGACAAAGCGTCGAATCCTCCATGGGGCCAGTTTGTCAAAGTTGTCTCTGCGCCGCCCTCGGACAGCAGGGAGCGTATCACCCTCATTCTGGGGACCCTCGTCGCAGACGGCTATGTGGCCGTCGAAGCCCAGGACGGACAATCGGTCAAGAATGTCGGCAAGGAAATTCTCGCCCACGCAAAAAAACTCAATCTCAGCCAGAGTGTGATGGGGCGGGCGGGCAGCATCAACGATTTTGCGGATGCGAACGACTGGAATGCCCTGCGGGAGGAATTGGAGGCCACTCAAAACGAGGTGAAGCTTGATATGAACGACCAGAGCGACGACCGCCTGATCACCCTTGTAAGTCTCGGGGCCTGGGTGCGGGGGGCCGACATTGCGAGTGGGGTCGTGGCCGGAGCCTACACTCCCGAAGCGGCCAAGGTGCTCCGGCAACCGGCCATTGTGGAATATCTCATCGAACGAGTGGATGCCCTCCCGGAGAATACCCGCTCGGACAAGCTTGTAGCGGCCGTCCGCACCGGCCTGCAGGAGGTTTTGCCGCTGGTGTCCGAAGAAAATCTCTCAGCCGGGCAGGTCGCAGATCTCCATGCCCGGATGGCTGCACTTTATGCCATCATCCTCGGGACCGCATCAGGCTCATGAAAATCACACTCTTTGCAGGTCTTATTTTTGCAACTTTGGCGACGGCTCAAGAGCCAGCAGCCACCCCTGATGACGTCGGCACCCGCAGCAAAGTCCTCGAGCTGGCCGGTGCTTTCAGCAATGACGGCTACCGGATCCGGGACGGCTTCTGGACCGGTGATATTGAGAAGGGTCGGCCCCGCTTTCTGGAGGTGAACCTCTTTGCCGGCAACGAATATTGGTTCTGTGCTGCCGCAGCCCAAAGTGCACGCAAGATCGCGGTCTCCCTTTTTTCCGCCGATGGCAAGCCCGCCGATTTTCAGACCTACCACGACGGCCCGGTGGCAGCCGCAGGCGCGGAACCGGAGATCAGCGGCAAATATTTCGTAAAACTCGAGCTCTTGGAAGGGGACAAATCGCCTTTCTGTTTGCTTTACACCTACAAGTGACCCATGCCCTCGTCCACAGCCACCGTTGAAAAAGTCTCCGGACCCCAGGTCCGCCAATTTTCCGTCTTCCTCCAAAACAAGGTGGGAGCCCTTCTGGAAGTTGTCAAACTTCTGGAGCAGCACCATGTGGTTGTCCTTGCTCTGAGTATTCAGGATGCCTCGGAGTCCTCCCTTGTCCGGATGATTGTGAGCGACCCCGACCTTGTTTCCGAGCTCTTTAACGAGCACGATATCCCTTACAGCGATTGCGAGGTGCTCGTCGTCGAACTACCCGAAGGTGCTGCCGACCTCACCCGCGTGCTCGCGGCACTCCTCATGGCGGAAGTTAATATCGTCTTCAGCTATGCGGCGCTTACACGGCCGCGCGGACGCTCGGTCCTCGTCATGCACGTTGATGACATCGAATGCTCAACCAACGTCCTCTCAGGCGAACGCTTTGTCATCCTCACCCAGTCGGACCTCTCCCGGTAAAACCAACCCCAACAAACCATGAAACTGTTCCTCCCCCTCGCCGTTGTCACAGCCGTCGCAATCACAACAGTCAAGGCTGACCTTACCATTGCCTACAGTATTGAGCAGGGCACCGGGACCAAACCCTCGACCCTGACTCTCAAAACCAAAGACGGAAAAGTGCGAAGCGATGTCTCGGAGGAGGTCTCGGCAATCGTGGACACTCAGACAGGAGATACCGTCACCCTCATGCACCAGCAAAAAATGGCCATGACGCTCCCGGGCAGCACGATCAAGGACATGGCAGCCGCAGCGGGAGCGGGCAACGGCACATCCAACCCCGCCCCCCCGAAGCCCACCGGGCGCACCGAAAAAATCAGCGGCTTCCA
>JBGSSC010000436.1:0-2146 GCA_041737265.1 Terrimicrobiaceae bacterium
CCATCCACAACCCGGTGGTCGCCGCTCAAAGAGACAGACATCCGCTCTCCGACGACAATCTCCCCTGCGGAGTTAACAACAGGCTTTTTGACGATGGATCCGACAGCGAGGATGGCTGCCTGTGGAGGGTTGACGATGGCGTAGAACTGCTCGACGCCGAAGGCGCCGAGGTTCGAGACCGTGATCGTGCCGCCCTGAAACTCCTCGGGTTTGAGCTTCTTGGTGCGTGCGCGGGAGGCGAGGTCTTTGACTGCCGCACTGATTTCACGAAGTGAAAGTTTCTGGGCATCACGCAAAACAGGAGTGACAAGGCCGTCTTCGACCGCAACCGCAACCGCAAGATGAACAGCAGAATATTGGGTGATGGAATCTCCGGCCCACGCGGCATTCACCGCAGGAACGGCAAGAGCCGCACGGCTGACCGCAAGGAGGATAAAGTCATTCACCGTAAGCTTCGGGAGCCCCGCGGCCTCGTTGGCAGTGTTCAGTTCGCGGCGAACCCGGGAGAGTGCGCCTGCGTCCACCTCAACCGAGAGGTAAAAATGCGGAATCGTGGTTTTGCTGGTGAGCAGTCGATCAGCGATCACCTTCCGCATATTGGAAAGAGGCAAGGAAGTATCGGAATCGCCGGGAGGTGGCGGAGCAATCGCCGGGCCCGCAGCCTTGGCTGAACCTGCCGTCGCGGAGCCCGCTGCGGGCACGTCCTTTGCGACAATCCTTCCCCCTGGCCCCGTGCCGGAAACGCCTGTGAGCTGAACTCCACGTTCTTTGGCAATCTTCTTCGCGAGGGGGGAAGCCTTGATTCTCACTTCACCGTGCGAGGAATGGTGGTGGGTTGCCGCACGGTGGGGAGCCGCATGCGGACCGGCGTCGGCAGACTTCTTCGTGACCAGATCGGCCTTGTCCTTCTCGGCAGAGGCGGATTCCGCGGTTTCCCCTTCGGAAAGCAGTAACGCAATTTTGGCCCCCACTTTTGCCGAGGCACCGTCGGCTACAAAGATCTCGGAGAGTATCCCGTCATCGAAAGCCTCCATCTCCATCGTCGCCTTGTCGGTTTCGACCTCCGCGAGGATGTCGCCGATCTCGACCTTGTCTCCGGCTTTTTTGATCCAGCGGGCGATGGTACCTTCGACCATCGTGTCGCTCAGTTTGGGCATTGTAATAACGGGCATAGTAAAAATCGTCAGGCGTCAGTTGAGATCGAGGACTTTGTCCACAACGCGGTCCGCGGTCGGAAGTTGCTGGGCTTCGACTGGCATCGAGTAGATCGCGGGTGCATCCAAGGAACAGACGCGGGCCACCGGGGCATCAAGGTCATCAAAGGCCTTTTCCATGATGGTTGCGGAAATCTGCGCGGAAATGCCGCAGAATGGCTTGTTCTCGTCAACGAGCACAGCGTGGTGCGTCTTGCGCACGGACGAAAGGATTGCCTCTTCGTCGAGCGGGCGAATCGAACGAAGGTCCACGACCTCCGCATGGATACCGTGCTCGGAAGCAAGGATTTCCGCGGCGGCAAGCGCCGTGATCACAGCGCGGCCATGGGCAATGAGAGAGACATCCGATCCCTCCCGCTTGATATCGGCAAGTCCCAGCGGAACCAAAACATCCCCCTCGGGCACTTCCCATTGCTCTCCGTAAAGAAGGGTGTTTTCCATCACGCAGACCGGATCGTTGTCACGGATCGCCGCCTTCATGAGCCCTTTGGCATCGTAGGCGGTCGCCGGACACACGACCTTGAGGCCAGGAGTATTGGCGAGGAAGTTTTCGGGCGTATGGGAATGAGTGGCACCGACGTTCGTTCCTCCGTTGGCGGGGCCTCGGATCACGATCGGGCAGTTGATCAATCCACCGCTCATATAGCGCACCTGGCCGGCGTTGTTGACGATTTGATCCCATGCCACGTAGGCAAAACTCCAGAACATCAGCTCAAGGACCGGCCGCAAACCGAGCATTGAGGCACCAACCCCAAGGCCGATAAATCCCGCCTCACTGATCGGAGCATCGACGACGCGCTTGTCGCCAAAGCGCTTCCAGAGGCCCTCGGTGACCTTATAAGCGCCGTTATACTGGGCGACCTCCTCGCCCATGATGAAAACATTTTCGTCGCGCTCGAGTTCTTCGGCGAGGGCATCGTTGATTGCCTGTC
>JBGSSC010000370.1:0-3932 GCA_041737265.1 Terrimicrobiaceae bacterium
GGCTTGAAATTCAAAAACGTCCTGCTTACAGTCTGTCATAGCGATATTGGGTTTGGTTATTGATTGAACACCTTCAACCATAACGGCTTACGCCGCCAATGTCGCTATTTTTATGCTCTCTTATGAGATATTCGGGTTAGGAGTTTGCCCAAGGGTGGATCGCGATCTCCGAGCGCGATGGGAGCAAGTGGCGGCGAAGCCGCGTAGAATTTCCCATCGTGCGGCGGAGCGCCCGATCCACCTCCGACAGCTTTCATCACACCCTTCCACTGACATTGTCATTCAATGTATTGACAGGATTAAGGGCTCAATTTAGCTGCCGGGCGTTTGACCCTTACAGTGCACCGGTAGAGTTGCGTGATCAAAACAGCGCCCCCGCCGGGTTTCCATCATGAAAAGCGTCTCCACCAATCGTCCCAGCATCATCCCTCCGCGGAGAGCCTCGATGGAGATGATGCCGCAAAGGTGGAAAGCCAGCCTCGAGGCTAGCACGCCGAATGCGAAGTGCTTTGAAGCGGTGAAATGGAAAGGGTTGCCAAGGCAATAATTCCATAGCCGAAGGGACCGACGGTTACGGTCAGGGTTGCCCCGTCGCTTGTGATGTCGCATTCGTGATCCAGCAGCGGCAGGCCTGGTTGGCGAGCGAAGGGCAGCGACAAAACCTGACGGCGATTTGATGGATTGACGGCCACGAGAAAAGCCTCATCAGCCGACTCGCGTAAAAGGACCAGCGGATAGGAATGACCTTCTGGATTCAGGATCGTGTAGTCGGCGTCCGATCCGAGTGCGGGGTGGGCCTTGCGCAGGGCGACGAGTTGTCGGACAAAGTTCAAAAGCGAATCGGGTGAGGCTTCCTGTGCGGCGACTGTCGGGCGATCGGCACGCGGGTCGAGCGGCAGGTAAAGGAGATCCGGTGTGGCGGTCGAAAAACCGGCATTGGCGGAGTCATCCCACTGCATGGGCGTGCGCGTGCCAGACCGCTCGCCCAACGTTGTGCCCGCGTTGACGGCCGTGATCCCTTCCAGCGTAGAGCCTTCCTTTGGCGGCGAATCCTCGACGTAGCGCATGCCGATTTCCTCCCCATAGTAGATCGTGGGTGGACCGGCTTGCGTCATGAAAAACACCCAGGCGCATCGAAGCTCTTCCCCGGTGCGCGGGCCGCAGCGTAGACGCTGGAAGTCATGGTTGGCAACCGGCAGTGAAAGCCAGCCATGGCCGCGTGTGCCTTCGAGCTGGCGCTGATATTCCTCGCGAAAGATTTCCAAACCGCCCCGTCCGTCACGATGAAAATAGCACGGGCCCTCGTGCGGCGGAATGGAACCCACGCCATTGAAAAAAAGCGACGGGTAGCCGGGTGCATTGAAATGCATCAGGAAGTCCAGGTCGAAGCCGGCCTTGATCGAAATACTCGGGCGACTCCACTCAGCTACCAGAAGTTTGTCCGGATGGTGGGCATCGAGCCAGTCGCGGATTTCGCGCCAGAGTTTTTTCGTGTCCTCCAGCGCCTTCGGATGGCTTTCGGGTTTGACCAGAGAACCCGCCATATCGACACGAAATCCGTCGCAACCCCGCTCGAACCAATAGGCCATGATGCGGCGAAGTTCCTCCCGGTTCCGGCGAGGTCCGGGAGCGTCAACCGGATCCTGCCATGGCTCCACAGGATCTGCAAATCCGTAGTTGAGCGCGGGCTGATACCAGAAAAAGTTGCCTACAAAATCCTCGCGGGTCGGACCGACAGCGGGATCGAAGTTGCGGTTTTTCCAGATGTAGCGATTCGCGTCGGGCGATTCCGGATCGGTCGCTTCAGCCTGAAACCAAGCGTTGTCCATCGAAGTGTGGCCCGCCACAAGATCGAGGATGACACGCATGCCGCGGGTATGCGCCTCCTCCATCAGGCGGATACAATCCGCCTCGGTGCCATAACGCGGAGCAATCTTGTAGAAATCGCGCACGTCGTACCCGGCATCGCCGAAGGGAGAATCGAAACAGGGATTCAGCCAGATCAGGTCAACGCCGAGACTACGTATATAGTCGAGCCGTAGAATGAGTCCAGGAAAGTCTCCTACCCCGTCGCCGTCACTGTCCTGAAAGGACTGAGGATAGACTTGATAAATAATGGCATCCCGGAGCCAGCGGTTTTTGTTCATGCGCGAAGAAAAATCATTATTGGATTTGGCCGACCATGGCCACTCGTAGTTCAAAGGTGTGCCCCGCGCTGCCTGAAGCGGTTTTGAGGATAAACTCATTCCTGCCCGCCTTCAAGCGGACTGGCATGAAATAGGGGCGTGGATGCGGGCCGTCGAACACAAGGATGCGCTCGCCGTTCAACCAAAGCTGGGCGTAATAATCAATCGTGACGGAAAGGATGGCTTCCCCGCCACAGCCCGCGTCGAATTCTGTCCGCGCATAAGTCACTGCCGGTTTATCATCACCGGCCAACGCCCGCACATCCACCTTTGTGCCATCCCCTGTCACGGGTTCCCATTCTGCGGGAGGATTTGCAAAATCTGTATCACCAGGCTCGGGAAGAAACTTTGTGAACAACGCCTCACGTCCGTCGATTCCCCCGCCCGCAGGGAAGGGTCCCGACCAACGCCACGCCGAAGCGGCCACCCCGGCAAACACCAAATCACGCAAGGCTGCGGCGGTGAGTGCTCCCTGCGGACTTGGTTCACGACTTGCACCTGTCTCCCCGGCCACCAGCAGATACCCGAGGTTCACCGGCCCGTTGAGCCGGGGATCGATTTCACTTTTCGCAGGCAATACCACGGTCACGACGTGTTCGCGCGCTGGGAGATCGTTTTCCAGAATGACCGAATTGTAGCCGTTTCTCGAATTCGTAGAGACATGCTTCGGAAGGCCACCATCAACGTTTGCATAAAAGGACCCGTAGTCCTCGTTCATCGCGTAAAACACTCCGAAGGTCGTCCCGCGCACTGGAATTCTGAGCACGGCCCCTGGCTCTTCCGCTGTGAGCACACCTTGAAAAAGCCGGTTCCACCAAAACGGCAGCGAGGCGACCGATTTCCATCCTGGTGCCGTGTAACCCTGCAGCGGCACCAAGCCTGCGTCCAGCAACAACGGCTTTTCACTCAGAGGCGGGGGAAGCTCCGCCGCGCTCTCGGGCTTGGCCACGCGTGCTTTGGCGGCGAGCGGTGTCAATACCCCACGCATCGTCTCCGCATAGAGCGCATGACCCGCCTTGGTCGGATGCACGTTGTCGCTGAAAAAATTGTCCCATGCCGCAGTTCCCTTTGCATCCATCGCCGCCTGCATATCCACTTCAACCAAGCCATAGTGTCGGGCAACCCGCCTGTGTCGCTCCAAATTTACGCCACCCTTTGCCGCAGCCTCAATGATGATAATCGCTGGCGGATGAGGCAGCGATTTCAGCCGAACCACCATCGTCTCCATAAAACGCACCGCTTCCTCGTCAGAGAGCCCGCCGTCGTTCACGCAAAACTCGATGGCCACCAAATCCGGCTGATGCGCGATGACGTCGCGTTCGATCCGGAAAATCCCCAGCGAACTCCCCGTCGCGCTCATTCCCGAATTGACAATTGTCACGTCGCTTTTTGGGAAGCGTTCCCGCAACCACTCACCTGCCCAGCCATCACCACTCGCCTGCGTGATCGACCCACCGATGGCCACATAGCGCAAGGGCTCGCCCCGCTCCGCACGCGCGAACACCGCCACCACATCGTCGCCAACTGAAGCAAATGCAGGGGTCGAAATGAGCAGACAGAAGAGCGCGATCAGGGGCATGGCGGAAGTTGTAGTCGATGGATAGTAATATCCAAGCGCTGTCATCATTGCACGCTGATCGGGAACCTCTGATGATGCCGGCCTGTGGCCAGCAGGCATTTTCCCCCTTTTGGAGGTCAGGCCCGCAAAGGATTAATAAATTTTAAAGTGGGAAATCTGGAAAAGTC
>JBGSSC010000375.1:0-2470 GCA_041737265.1 Terrimicrobiaceae bacterium
GTCCGGTTACTTCATTCCTTTTCATGACAACGAACCTGCCATGTGCCCCCGACCGCATCGATGATTTTCTGTCGAGACCTTCCCCGACCCTGATCAAGGCTGCGGGGTCGCTTGCGGCACCGGTGGGGGTGCTGGGGGCCGGGGGAAAGATGGGTCTTCATGTGGCATCAATGGTGCGGCGGGCGTTGGATGAAGCGGGTCGGCCCGAGGTGCCGGTTTATGCGATCTCGCGGTTCACGTCGGTCCATTCCGCGGATGAGTTCCGTGCGCGGGGCATAGAGGTTCTGGTGGCAGACCTGCTGGATCCTGCATCGCTTGCGGCACTTCCCGACCTCGGAACTGTTTATTTTCTGGCGGGCATGAAGTTCGGATCCGCGGACAACCCGGAATTGTTGCGTCAGTACAATGAGGTGATGCCGGCGATGGTTGCTGAGCGTTATCGCTCGGCCTGTATTGTGGCGCTTTCCTCGGGGTGCGTTTATCCATTCACCACGGTGGACTCCGGCGGGAGCCGCGAAGGTGACGCGCTTGTTCCGAATGGGGACTATGCCGCATCGTGCATCGGACGGGAGCGGGCATTTGCCGGGGCCTCAGAGCGCCATGACATCCCCGTTACGCTGGTAAGGCTGAACTACGCTGTGGAGTTTCGTTATGGGGTCCTTGTTGACATTGCGCAGAAGGTTCTGGCCGGCGAGGAGATTGACGTCACGATGGGCTGCTTCAACGCGATCTGGCAGCGGGATGCTGTGGAGCATATCATCCGCTGTGTGGAGATTGCCCGGAGTCCCGCCTGTCCGATCAACATCACAGGGTTGCCGATTCTTTTTGTGCGCGATCTTGCCGGGCGGTTCGCTTCGGCATTTGGAAAGGAAGCGGCGATTGTCGGCAAGGAAGCTCCCACTGTATGGCTGGCGGATCCCTCCCAAGCCCACCGCCTCTTCGGGCGGCCCGAGGTGGATGTGGAACAAATGATCGGCTGGATTTCGGCGTGGCTCGCCAGCGGGGGATCGACTCTCGGCAAACCAACGAAATTCGAACGCCGGGATGGAAAATACTAATCTATGAATCCGAGAACACACCTTGCCCAAGGCCACGTTATTCCTGCTCTCCCGCTTGCGCTGGACGGCAACCGCAAGTTTTCCGAACGCCACGAAAAGGCGCTTCTCCGCTATTATTTTCATGCCGGTTGTGGCGGGCTTGCGGTGGCCGTGCATTCCACGCAGTTTGAAATCCGCGAACCTCAACACGGTCTGTTCCAACCTGTATTGGAGCTGGCTTCGCGGACCATTGATGAGGAGCTGGAAGCGCATCCCCGAGCATTTCTAAAAATTGCCGGGGTATGTGGTCAGACCGCCCAGGCTACCAGGGAGGCCGGGCTGGCCCGCTCCCTCGGCTACCACGCTGCACTGGTGAGTGTTGCGGCCTGGAAGACCGAGCCGGAGGAAACCATTATTGAGCATTGCCGCAAGGTGGCGGAGATCCTGCCGATTGTGGGTTTTTACCTGCAACCGGCCGTCGGAGGACGCGTGCTGAGCGTTGATTTCTGGAGGGCCTTCGCACTTATTGATAATGCCATCGCGATCAAAATCGCACCCTTCAACCGCTTCCAGACTCTGGATGTTGTGCGTGGCGTCATTGAATCCGGCCGCGAAGATCTCGCGCTCTATACCGGCAATGATGACAACATTGTTGTGGATTTGTTGACGCCTTTCCGATTCGAGAGGGAAGGAGAGGTTGTGGAACGCCGCATCGTTGGAGGATTGCTCGGCCATTGGGGCGTTTGGTCCCGCGCGGCAGTCGAGCTCTTCGAAAAAATCAAGGCGGATCGGGGTGCCCGAACGGTCTCCGCCGACTGGCTTGCGATTGCGGGAGCGGTCACGGACATGAACGCGGCGCTTTTTGATGCGGCCAACGGGTTCGCTGGATGTATTCCCGGGATTCTGGAAGTGCTCCGGCGTCAGGGTCTCGTGACCACGACACTCTGCCTCAACCCCCACGAAACCCTTTCACCGGGTCAGGCCGCCGAACTCGACAGGGTCTCCGCTGCCTATCCCACCCTGGTGGATGATGATTTCGTCAGAGAAAACCTCGATCTCTGGCTTGCGTAAGCTGCCGGACCTTTCGATGTCCGCTTTTGATATCATTGGTCCTCCCATGATCGGTCCATCGAGTTCTCACACCGCAGGTGCCGCCCGGATCGGGCTGTTGGCGAGGTATTTGCTAGGAGCGGCACCGGAGATTGCTGCCATCGGTTTGCACGGCTCGTTCGCTGCCACCGGGACCGGCCACGCGACCGACCGGGCGCTGGCCGGAGGCTTGTTGGGATTTTCGCCCGATGATGAGCGCATTGCAACGGCCCTTGACCTTGCGTCTGCCGGCGGGATGAAGATTTTATTCTCATCCATTGACCTCGGGGATTCCGCTCATCCGAATTCAACACGTCTGGAACTTACCGGTGCCGACTCGAGAC
>JBGSSC010000385.1:0-10212 GCA_041737265.1 Terrimicrobiaceae bacterium
GGCATGAAGGTTTACGATGCCCTCGCCGGAAAGCTGAACCTCGCTCCCTCCAAAATTCTCTCCCGGGAGGAAACGCTCCAACGCATCCCCAACATTGAACCGGACAATTTGTTGGGCGGAGTGGAATACTTCGACGGCCAGTTTGATGACTCCCGGCTTGCGATCGCCCTTGCACGGACCGCTGCCAACCACGGCGCAGCTCTGCTCAACTACACCCGGGTCTCTGGCCTATTGAAGATGGGAGGGATGATATCGGGCCTCTCCTGCCGTGACATGGAGACCGGCCAAACCTTTGATGTGCAGGCAAAGGTCATTATCAATGCAACCGGGATTTTTGCCGACGAGGTCCGCCTTATGGATGAACCGGCGGCCCCCCGTGCCGTGCAGCCGAGCCAGGGGGTCCACCTGGTTTTTGACAGGACCTTCCTTCAGGGTGACTCAGCGATCATGGTTCCGCATACGGACGACGGCAGGGTCCTCTTCGTGATTCCCTGGCATGGCAGAGTCCTTGTGGGAACGACCGACACAGCGATGGATGCACCCGAGTTGGAACCCCGCGCACTAGAGGAGGAGATCGGATTTATCCTTCGAAACAGTGCCCGCTATCTGGCCCGCGACCCGAAACGTGAGGACATCCTGAGCATCTTCGCGGGTCAGCGTCCTCTCGTGCGCAAACCCGGTTCTGCAACAAAATCCATCTCCCGCAACCATGAGGTTCTGATCTCCGACTCCGGCCTGGTCACGATTGTTGGCGGCAAATGGACGACCTACCGGAAGATGGCAGAGGATACGATCAACCATGCAGCACTCATTGGCGGCCTGACAGAAATACCCTGCGCGACAGCATCCCTTCCACTCCAGGGGTCATGCCGCCCGGAGAGCGGGAACTTTTCCCCCGCATACGCGGTGTATGGCTCGGATGGCAACAGCATTGAGCAACTCGGATTCAACTCCCCGCTCCACCCACGGTTGCCTTACACCAAAGGCAATGTCCTTTGGGCAATACGTTACGAGATGGCACGCACGGTAGAAGATGTCCTCTCCCGCCGCACCAGGGCACTCCTCCTCGACGCAAAGGCATCCATCGAAATGGCACCGGAGACCGCTGCCATTATGGCTTCCGAACTCGGCAAGGACAAATCCTGGGAAAGAGCCCAAATTGAAGAATTCGAAAATCTCGCTTCAGGGTACCTTCCCTAATCCGGCTGGAGCCGCTGCCAAGGGTTGGGTGAGGGCGCAAGGAGACCCGTTGAGAAATGGGTGCCAGAGCCGCCGGATTAGAATGTTTTGCTGCACAAAATCATTATTCTTTCCATTGGTTGTGTCTGCTTGACAGGGCCGCTGCGGGGGGCTCAGCCTTCTGCAACCCATCCACTTCGATGAATGCCAAAACGATTGATCGACGCCACGCCTGTTTGTTGGTGGTGGATCTTCAGGAAAGGCTCTTCCCCACGATGATTGACCAGGAGCGCATCCTTCAAAACAGTGTTTGCCTCGTTCGTGCTTGTGCAATCCTCGGGATCCCGATCTTTGTCACGGAACAGTACCCAAGGGGGCTGGGTGCGACATTGCCTCAACTGGCGGAGGAAATTCCGGATTTCGCTCCATTGGAAAAACTCACTTTCAGTGCATGCGGGCATCCTGATTTGATGGATAACGTTCAAGCCAGGGAGATCCATGATGTGATACTCTGTGGCATCGAGGCACATGTCTGCGTGACTCAGACCTGCCTCGGGCTGATAAATCAGGGGCACAATGCTTACGTGGTGACGGATGCCGTTTCCTCACGAACACTGGAGAACAAGAACGCGGGCCTCGAACGAATGCGGAATGCCGGCGCCGGGATCGTATCCACGGAAATGGCACTCTTCGAGTTGATGGAACGGGCCGGAACAGACGAATTCAAACGCATCCTGCCACTCATCAAGTAAAACGGGGAATTTCGTGTTTCGAAGTCCCCGCCGCCCGGTTTGGAGTGCTTTATATATTCAGTTCGTATAGAGCGTCAGTCGATTGCCGAAGAGATCGGTTAGATCAATCTCTCTCATTCCCCATGGTCGCATGATGGCTTCGCCCGGTTTGCAATGGTTGAAACCGGACATCCTCAACCCGTTCAGATAGTCATCCAGATTCGGCGTCTCGATCCTGACTCTGGCACCGGGAGTGCAATCCCCATGATGCTCCGACAAATGCAAAACGCAATGATCCCGGGAAACCTGCATGTACAAAGGCATTTCATCCCCAAAGCGATGTTCCCAATCAACTTTGAATCCTAAAAATTGGATATAGAACTCTTTTGCTTTGCTTTCGTCGAAGATTCGTAAAATTGGAATGGGAGATTTCATGATTTATTAGTAGGATCAGCCCGCCTGGCGCTCTTGCTTGTTCTTTTCGTTCCAAACGCGGTTGCACGTCCCGCATCTCCATCGTGTTTTGGAAAATAGAAATGGAAATCCGGTCAGCAAAAGCGAAAGAAATGACAAGCGCCTTGGCAACTCATCCGGTGCCGTCTCGGTCGAATTGCAGTACGGACAGACCGCCATCACTGCGGAAGCGTCATCAATCCCCGGGTCCTGCAAAATCTCTTTTGCGCGATCGGCGTCCTCGTCTGCGATCTGGACGCGAACCCCGCCAATAGCGTTTGAGACAAGCCAGTCTGTCTGCACCATATTCTCATCCTGTATAAAAGCCGGCACTCCGCCGGCTTCGAGTCTGAGCCTGAGCAAGTGCGCATCTTCGGGTTTGCTGAAGGAGGCAACGGTGAGCATGGGGTGGCGGGAGCCGGGAATCAATGAGTGTGTTCCTGGCCCTTGTCGCTTGGCGATCCGAATACAATAGCATATCCATCGGGATCGATCACCGTAAAATCCCGGATGCCGTAATCCCGGGTGATAGGGCCTTCCGTTTCCGGGATGTTGACCCCGGCCTTGGTGAACTCCTTCCACAGAAAATCCGCCGCTCCAAATGCACAATGAATGTGCAGGTCGTAGGACTCAAGATGGAGATACTGTGGGCAAAACCGGGGGGATGTTTCAGGTTGCCGGGGATTTTTGTGCAATGACGTAAACGTGCAACTCCTGATACTGGTCAAATTCCAAGTGCATGCAAACACAGCCCGACTCGTGAAGAGTCCGGAGAATACCGGGAATGCCAATCGTCGCGTGATACATTGGAACGCCCATTTGAGAGTCCCGCCTTTCGTTTGCTCCGTGCAAACCGCCTGCGGAAAAGATAATCACACCGTCAGAGGTCAATGCCGCACATAGCTTCGCCAGCACACGGGCCTGGGAATCAAGCGGCAGGTGCCAGATACTGTCCCATGCGGTTATGAACTGATATCTTTTTGACGGCTCCCAAAGACACACATCGGCGTGCTGAAAATCAACTTGCGGATGTCTCACCCGCGCCAAACGAATCATTTCTGCCGACAAATCGAGGCCTGCGACATCAAATCCTTCGGCTATCAACAGATCAATGAATCGTCCACTGCTTCCACAGCCAATGTCAATTGCGCTTCCCTTTTTCTGTAAAAACTTCAGAGCGCGTTTGTGTTGAGCAATTCCGTTCTCGCTGTCGAATTTTGAAGAGGCCCAATGCTGAGCCAGAGCATCGTAGCTGGAGGCGATCTCACCAGGTGTCATAAATCGAGACAAAAGCTGCGGTGAGATGAAGCAATGCAACAACTGTGTTTATAAACTGGTCTCGCGGTAATTCCTGGTCTGACCGCAGCCATTTTAAACCATCGTCTGCCTGATTATGGTTTTCCACTTCGCCGGAGCTGCACGGCGAATATCACTCAGATAAATCTCGTGATGTTTCCCGCTGCATCCGGACCTGCTATCAATATACCCATGCAGCTTTTCGATTGTTGTGCGTTCCTCCGAAAAGGGTCCTATATGCAGAATCTGAGCACATCGCCCCTCGTGAAATCTCTCAAATCGGATATTTTTTAACGCTGGAAGATCTTTCGTTCGGCCAACCCGATCGATCGCATTATTAATAACCTCCGCGGGAACAAAATCGGGCTGCATAATCATCATCGTCCACTTCCAGCTGGTTCTGTCATCAGTTAGAAACACCGACCAGTCGGCTGCCCACCAGAGACCCTCCAATGGCATGACCGCATAATCAATCGCCAAAGGCCCTTTCTTTAGAGCGAACTTCGCCGTGTAGGACACGGAGAACAATACCTCAACGGCTTGAGAGTACGCCAGGCCCGTATTTGGATCTCCTTCGCCATCAATCATCAGAAAGGACAACGCAGGGACATCGACCTCTGCAATTCGCTTTGCAGAAGCCTTGTAAAGTTGTTGGTATTCCCGTTTTGCGTCTCTTTTCTCCATGGAGAGTGCTGCCCGGCTCTTCTATTTTATGAAGTAACCCGACACGCGCCAATCCCCCTTGTCATCTTTCATCGGAGTAATTGTTTCGATTGCATCCGCTTTGTTTGCAAAGGACGTTTTGAACTGAATAACGACATAGGCACCGTCCGGTGCCCCAGGAAGGGACGTTGCATAGGTTGCGTTCTTCAACTCCCGCGAGATCACGTCCCCAAAGGGAGCCCGGGCCAACGAAATCATCTTCACCCAATCTTTCTCCGGGACTCTCTCCTTGAAGAACGGAGCGGCTTCAACCCAGCTTTTCTTGTATTGCTTTGAGTCAACAAGCTCCAACCATGCTTTCGCCGCGGTGACGCCCTGAGTGGTCTCCCCGTCCGCATGAGCAAGTCCAGTCGCCCCAGAAAGGATCAAGGGAAGGAGAAGTAATTTGATGGCGCGTTTGAATCTCATATTTGTATGGCGGAATTACTCATTTGTGCCCGCTGGACCGTGTGCGGGTCGCCGGCGAATTATGCTTCTGCGGGGAGCCTTATCCACCTCAACGGCTGCGGTTCCGTCCATGTTAACGACGATAATTTTAAAAGTTGCCGGCTGGGTCTCCGTGGGCTCAAAGCGGGCTTCATAACGGCTTCCTTCCAGAGTGATCGCCCGGATCTTCTGACCTCCCGGGAAGTTTTGCAAGCTTGGATGTCCGCCTGGAGCAGCGGCAAGGTGTCTCAGGTTGGTCCCGATTCCTGGCTAACCCTGGGAATGCGGGGATATCAGGCGGGATCCGGCACCATCACTCGCGGACGCACCGACGTCGCCGCCCAGGCGGCGAGGAAGAAGACCGCACCGCAGACAACCATCGCGGCAGCCGCGGAGCAATTGAGCCAGATCGAAAGGTGGAAGCCGGCCAATGCGCTGGCGCATGCGTGTGCGACGGTGAGCCAGAGGCGCGTCGGAAGGCTAGACGAGAGCTGCGCGGCGAACATCGCGGGCACGACGAGCATTGCAACAGCCAGAATCGCTCCAACCGCCTCAAATGCGCTCACAATCACCAGCGAAAGGGCAATCATCAGCGCGTAGTGCCAGATTCCCGCACGCATCCCCATCGAGACCGCCAGCGCTCCATCGAACGAGGTGATGAGCATTTCTTTGTAAAAAATGACCAGCAATACGACCAACACCATGGTGACCCCTGCCATGCGAAGGACCGAGGGAGGGCCAAGGGCAACGCCATCCCAAACAAACGGGGGCTCAAGCGCAACAAAAGCAATCTCCCCATAGAGAACGCACTCCGCATCAATGTGCACTGGTCCGCCCACCTCAGCGAGACTCAACAAAGTCACGCCAAGTGCAAACAGTGTGGTGAAGGATATGCAGATCGCGGCATCGGCCTTAACCCGAGTCTGACGGTGGATGAATTCGATGATGGCCACCGTGAGAAGTCCTGCAGCCATCGCGCCAAGAAACATCAGCGGGGTCGATACATGGCGGAATATCAGGAAAGCACCTACCAGCCCGAGGAGCACGCTGTGGCTGATGGCATCCCCCACGAGGGCCATTCGCCGCAGCAGAAGAAAATTTCCTACAATCCCGCAGGAAGTGCCGACGAGCGCTCCCATCAGGACGACCCAGGCCGCTGCCGCGGGGGTCTCCATCCACGGATCCAGAATCACGCGGCTCAGGTCGAATGCCGGAATGAGCCCGCTCATCGCAATCCCCTCCCGAACCCCGTCCCGCCGCCGGTCTGAAAACCACCCTTGGCACCCGACTGGATATCCTCGATGCCGGGGATCAATTTCCCGTGCGGATCCTTCCTCGCGTAGTTGAGCCTGCGTTCGAGCTGCCTCACATTTTCCTCCCCGAGCAAGTGTTCGATTTCCTCGGCGTCATCATGTACCCGGTCGCTGGAGATGTTGGCGGCGTGGGTGAGATACAATTCCCAGAGCCGGTGGTTCCTCACGATCTCACAAGCACGCTTCCAGCCTTCGGGCGTGAGCGTAAGGTCCCCGCCTTCACCGGAGATCGTGCCCAGCCCGTGCGATGCCAGAACACGGGCCTCGATCGCAGCCTTCTCAATTGTCACCCGCCGGATGGCCGCCAATTCCCGCATGGAAACGGTCTCGGAGCGGAATCCATCGTCCTCGATCACCCTGTATACCGCCTTCAGGGCATTCTCCCGCCCGATGCGTGAGTTCCGGGCTCTCTTCCTGAGCCAACGCGCAAAGATCCCGTGGCGGGGGGCAAACACCATCGCCACGGTGAAAATGGAGGCAGCAGTAAGCACCATCAGCGGGCCGGTGGGAAGGTTCCTCCCCACGAAGGAAAAAAATGCTCCCGTCGCGCCCGTGAGCATCCCGATAAGGGAGGCAATCATCAGCATCCAGCCCAAGCGGTCCGTCAGCAGAAATGCAGCCGCTGCAGGGATAACCAGCATTGCCGCAACCAGGACGACACCGACGGCCTGCAGGGAGGCAACAATCGAAAATGCCAGCAGCAACATCAGGGCATAATGGAAAAACTGCACCGGGATCCCTGCCGATCGCGCAAAGGCCGCATCGAAACTTGTGACCAGAAATTCTTTGTAAAATAACGCGACCGCCGCGATGGCAAGCAGAGCGACAACCCCAAGCAACCCCACGTCGGCGGCACCCATGGCCGCTGCCTGTCCGAAGAGAAATTTGTCGAGGCCGCTCTTATTTCCCTCTGGAAGGTTTTGAATCATGGTGAGCAGGCAAACCCCGACTGCAAAAAACGCTGCGAGCACGAAACCAAGCGCGGCATCCTCCTTGTGCCTGGTCGTTGTCGTAATGGCCTGGGCGGTCGCCGCTCCCAGCAATCCCGCCAGGGTCGCCCCGATAAAAATGGCCACGGGGTCGCGGGTCATGTTCCACAGGAAACCGATGGCCACTCCGGGCAGGACCGCATGTGAAAGGGCATCGCTCATCAAGGCCAGCTTGCGGACAACCAGGAAACACCCCATCAGCCCGCACGCCAATCCAAGGAGGATGGAACCTGCCAGGGCGTAACGCAGCGACGGGTCCTGGAAGGTGAAAAACCGGGCCGCGCGTTCCAGCAAGCCTCCCCCTGCGATATCACTGATGCGGGCCGCCTCGGCATCACCACAGGCGGCGATCAACACGGCCAGGAGCAACGCCGACCGCTTGGTGCCCGCGGCAAATCTCATCTCAGCGGCTCCCGATGGTTTGCACAACCTCGGAGAGAATGTTCAGTCTGCCGCCGTAGGTCGTCTGCAGGATTTCCGGAGTGAAGACCTCTTCGGTCGGGCCGAAGGCAACAAGGCGCATGTTGAGCAGCATCAACCTGTCAAAGTAATCGCGGGCTGTCGCAAGGTCGTGATGCACGACCAGAACGGTCTTTCCCCGCTCTTTCAATTCGCGCAGCAAAGTCACAATTGCGGCCTCGGTTGCTGCATCAACACCCGCAAAGGGCTCGTCCATGAGGTAGAGATCACTTTCCTGAGCCAACGCCCTTGCGAGGAACACCCTTTGTTGCTGCCCGCCGGAGAGATTGCCGATCTGACGCTGCGCGTAAGGCAGCATCCCGACCTTGTCGAGGCATTGTCGGGCAATTTCCCGATCCGTTGCACCTGGCCGCTGGCCGAGACGCAGCCGCCCGTAGCGCCCCATCAGAACAAGATCCATCACATTCACCGGGAAATCCCAATCGACGGACTCCCGCTGCGGGACATAGCCAACGCGGCGGCAATTCTGACGGTAGGGCTTGCCGAAAATTTTAATCCAACCCGCTGCGGGAGGAAGCAGGCCCATCACCGCTTTGATCAGAGTGGACTTCCCTGCTCCGTTAGGGCCGAGAATTCCGACCAGAGTTCCAGCGGGGACCTTCAGGTCGATCCCGTAGAGCACCGGCTTTTTGTGGTAGGCAACAGAAAGGTCATGGATCTCAACCGGATGATCAGCTCCGACAGGATCGTCCTCCGTCATGGCTCCGACCCCAGCGCCTCCGTAATGGTCGTCATATTATACCGAACCATGCCATCGTAAGTCCCCACATCGAACTCCCCGCGTTTCTCGCCGGGTCCCCCCATCGCATCCGAAAAAATCTCGCCGCCAACCCGCACACCGGCATCCTCGGCAACCCGGCGGATCGCAGCCGGATTCACGCTGCTCTCAACAAAAATCGCAGGCACCTTCTGGGCTTTGATGAAGTCGGCAAGATTCGCCATGTCGGCAAGCGCCGCTTCGGAAACCGTCGAAACTCCCTGCAACCCGACCACCTTGAACCCATAGGCCCTGCCAAAATAATTATAGGCGTCGTGGCTCGTGACCAACAGACGCCGACCGGCCGGTACTTTCCCCGCCGTCTCCTTGCACCATGCGTCCAGGGCGGCAAGGCGGGACGCCAACGCGGCACCATTGCGCTCATAGTCAGCTTTTCCCGCCGGGTCGGCTTCGCTGAACCCTGCGACAAGAGCCGGCACCGTCTCCGACCACAATCCCACATCGAACCAAAGGTGCGGGTCGTAATGCCCCTCGAATTCCGGCGGCTCAAGAAGGCGGTCCTGAGGCACCCGGTCGGCAACGGCAAAAACCTTTTTTCCTCCCCGGGCCAGGCGGGTGAAGAGATCTCCCATCCGCCCCTCAAGCATGAGCCCGTTGTAAAAAATCACGTCCGCCCCGGAAAGCTTCGCCGCATCGGAAGACGTCGGCTTGTAAACGTGAGGGTCCACGCCGGGCCCCATCAACTGCTCGACAACCACACGATCCCCGCCCACTTGCCTCGCAAGGTCGGCAATCATGCCGGTGGTCGTCACCGCTTTCAAGGGTGCCGCAATCACTCCACCTCCACACACCGGAAGAAGTGTCAGGGCAAGAAGGACCCGAATAAGGAAGCGGGTTGAAATTTTTGAAACATCCATCACAGCGCATGTAGTCGCAGCTACATTCTGGAATTGCAACTACTTTTTATGCCATGGCGATTGTCAGGAGGGGGATTTTGGGCCATAATCCCGGGATGGACAGGGGATCACAGGATGCGGGCGGGCCCGCGGAGAGCGCGACGTATCAACGGCGCACCCGTCTGGCGCATGCCCAGGAACGCGCCCAGGACTACGTGGAGGCGATTGCGGATTTGATCACAACCTGCGGCGAGGCGCGGGCAATCGATCTTGCGAAAACTCTGGGCGTTACGCACGTGACGGTGATCCGCACGGTCCAGCGCCTCCAGCGCGAGGGCCTCGTCACCACGCAGCCCTACCGCTCGATCTTCCTTACGGACCCGGGCCGCAAGCTCGCTGCCAAGGCCAAGGCCCGGCATGAGACAGTCGTGGCCTTTCTTGAATCCCTGGGGGTTCCGGCAGCCGCAGCCCGGGCGGATGCCGAAGGCATCGAACATCACGTAAGTCCCCAGACGCTGGCCGCATTTGAAAGGCACCTTGCGGGGGAATCCGTCAAAGCCCCGGCCCGGTAAGGAAAATGATGGGGCGTCGCCGGTGAAGGGCGGACTCCCCCCTGATTGCCTCGGCGGGTGCGGCCTCTGTTTGCTGATTCCAGAGGAGCATGTACCTCATTCTTTTAAGGCCGGTCTTCAATAAGGGGAACCGCCAGCCGGGTCTTCGAACCGAAGGTGAGTCAGACAGGATGCTGAAGGTAGCGTCTCGAATGCGTTTCTCTGCATTTTGCACAGCAAAATTTTTTAATCCGGCGGTGAAGGAGGCTGTTTCTCACTGGGACCCTTTGCCCTACACCACTCCCTTGCATCGGCCCCCGCCGGATTAGTCCCTTACCGCGTAAATCCTGCGCAAAAAGCGCAAGACTTCAGACGGTCGCGGGTTGAAGGTTTGGGAGGACAAGCCACTGGAGGAGTTTGCACGAAGTGGTGATGAGACGCCGACCGAGTGCCGTGA
>JBGSSC010000418.1:0-5261 GCA_041737265.1 Terrimicrobiaceae bacterium
TACAGCGACTGGATTCTTGACCAGCGGGTTCAGGAGCCCGTCCCATTTTTCCGAAGCCATCACGGCTACGCCTGGTACGACGTCTTTTATCCCGCGCGCGCGCTCATCCTGTGCGGAAAGCTCTTCGAAGATTCCTCCTACATCGAAGCCTGCATTCCCTTCATGGATGCGTTCCTTTCCGAGCAATTGCCAAACGACGCATTCACCGCGCACTACCGCCGGGTTCCCACGGAACAGCTTAGCAAAAAGGATTTTGAAGCCATTATGAGGAACGGTTGCGTAAACCTTGCGGATAATGGCTCGAATGTGCTGGCCCTCATGCAAGCCATGCCCTTCCTTGATTCTGAAAGGAAGCGGCGATATCTGGATGCCGTTCGACGCTGGTTTGATAATTGGGTGATCATTTGGCATCTCAAGCAGGGATGTGGCAACGGAATCTGGGAGGGACTTCGCTTCGGCACGCCATACACGATGGCCATGGCGAATGTCTCCAGTGCCTATTCCGCATTCGGGCTGGTCACAGGAGAACACGAATACATCGAAAAAGCCGAGGACTTGATGCTATTCCAAGCCACTCAATGGCTTCCGGATGGACGCCCCATCAACCACTCCTTCATCCGCTCGGCCGTGCTGCAAGCCACGGAGGATTATGCACGCATTTTTTACCTGCTCGAAGGAATGTGCTGGACCCATCACGCGAGCAAAAACAGCGAGGTAAGAACCGTGATTGCCGATCGCTTGAAACAATGGATCTTCGGCGAAAAGGGCATCCTCTCCCAATGGAGCGGATCATTTTTCGGGTTCAATAATGCGGCGCAGCCGACAGAGCCGGGCGAACTCCCGTCCTCAAGGCTGGGTCTCCGCTACACGTGGGAAATGTCGAAGGCAAATGGCATCATTCACGGACTGCTCTATTACCTGGACAACATCGAAGACAATCCCGGGTTGAGGGAGAAGGTCGATCTCGGCATCCGCTACCTCAGCCATCCTCTCAAGGCCCGCATGAGCGGGGTGGCGTCGGACCCTGACGAGGGCTATGGTGGGTTTGCGGTGCAGTCGACAGGTTTCGTCGGTCTGTCCCTCGCCCAAGCCATTCAATCAAATTCCGTGTTCGATTTGTGAAACCTGAAAAATGAAATACCGGGGCTGGAATTTCGAAAAGACACTCCTGATCCGTTCGGACAGCTCATTCGACCGCCGGAACGAATTCATCGACGTGGCCGTGGCGGTCGAAACAAAATGTGCCGCAACGCTCTCCCGTGATGTGCGCGTGGTCATGAAGCCGGCATGGAATCGTTTCGGAAACGAGGTTCCCTGCCAGGTGTACGATATTCGGAACCATGGTTCGACAACCCTGTTCCGCGTTGCATTCGTCGCTGATCTCCCCGCCCATTCCACCCAAAGGGTGGGGATTCTCTACGATAACCCAGAGGCAGAAAGCCCAAAGTATGAGTCCGACCTTTTGATGTCGGAGAAAGGAAGCGCCTCCGAAATCGAAAATGGTCACTACAGGGCCAGCCTGGATCCCAAGAGCGGGAACCTGGACGCACTCTTCATAAAACTCAGAGTCCTGGAATATACCCATCTGAAACGCCTGACCCCGGAAGCCCATTCGCAGGGCGGGGTTCGTGTCATTTTTGCGGATCCAAATGATCCGGAAAAATCGTCGGCTGCCAGCGCGGCGACATGGCATCACCCTGAAACACAATGCGTCAAAGGACCTCTTTTCATCTCGCTCCTTCGCCGCGGAAGACTCGCGCCGGCCGGGCAACCGGCGACAGATCGTCATCCGTCTCTGGAACTAATCCATCGTTTTGTCGCGGATTCACCTGTAATCCATGTCTCCAGCCGCCTGGAATTCCATGAGGACACCCCCGTTTTTGGGATTCATAATGACTGGGTCACCGTGAAAAAGGATTGCTTCAGCCACTATTGCTTCCGTCCGGACACCCCATCGCTCCCTGAAACTGACGTGGAGGAGGCCGGCCATATCCTGGTGGCGGCGGAACACACTCAAAGTCTCCCGCCTGGGCCGATCTTCGGAGGTTTCCTTCCCTACAATCTGGCCTGGCATGCGTTCATCAGTACGGTTCGAACCCAGGAGTTCCGCTTCGACTACGCGTTGACGGGCATTCGTCTCCATGAATCCTCTCAAGGCCCCGGGGGCATGGCTCCCCACTATCGTCCAGCCACCTACCTATGCCATACTGAAGATCAGCTGTCCTGGTTTCGCGCGCCGGTATATGTCAAAAAGCAGAACCTCATTCAAAATATTATAACCATTCCCAAAGGTTCGGTTTATTCTGAAACTTATGCGCTTCACCTCGGGGAGTGGGATGAAAAGAAAAAATGGCTGCATCATGTCGACACCCTGGGAAAACGTATGAATCAGCCGCCAACGATTACACAACATCCGTGTTTGCTGGAGGCCACGATCACTCCGAATGAGGAGACCGGCATTTATCAGAGTCCAAACTTTGGTTTCGCCTACAAAAAAGCGGGGGTTCGATAGATGATTGCTGAAGCCGACGCCCGTTTTAATGAGAACGGATGGACTGGGTACCGGAGTGCCCGGATCAGTGAAACTGCCGGACTTGCACGAACTTTGGAGCCGGTGGAGGTGGATTTTTCCATTCCTGTGCCCGTGGGTTTCCGGCCCGACGCAGAATTACGAATGATCCGCCTGGAATCGGGGCAACTCATGGAAATTCCCTCCCAGTATTTCGACATGAACGTCGTCACGGGAATCCTTTCCGGCCGCGTTGTGTTCATGGTGGACAACCTGCCAGCTCATGGGCAGACAGAGTTTCGCCTTTACTACGGGAACCCTCAGGCCGCACCCCCGGCTTACTCCGGAAGTTTGCGCATCTCCGCTGGAACTGAAGGGCCTCAACACCGGGTGATCGAAAACGATTTCTACAAGATCGAAACCTTGCCGGGGAGCGGCCAGATCTGGCACATGTGGAACAAAAAGGGATCGAACACCTCCTGGCATCACAACGAGTGGGATGCGAACAAGGACAAAGGCGGCGATCCGTGCCACTGGGCTCCGAATTGCTGGGCGGCCTATCCGGAACGGATCACCAACGGCTATGACGTTTTGGCCGGCGGCGAGGATATCGACCTCATCGATTGGAACTATGCCTTCGGATGGCAAAACCCCGAAACCCGGATCATCAGCGGTCCAATTTTCACTGAGATCACCCGCCAGGGTATTGTCTGGCCGCATCCCGAACATACCAACCCTGACATCAAGCGGGATGCGTCGCCCTTTATCGAAGCGCAGGTCACCTACCGGTTTTATGGGGATCTTCCCTGGTTTTATCAATCGTCGGTGCTGGAAACCTTGAAGGACATGCGGTGCTTTTTTATTAGGAACTGCCAGTTTGTATTTCTGGCAAATATCTTTTCGCATACGTTCATCGCGCCGGATCGAACCGGACTGCTGCCATCCGATGAGGCCGAAATTGCCGTTATGCGGCTAATGGGGCAAATCGGCCGGAAACCATACACCCACCAGCAGCACAGTCTAAGCAATGTGTTGCCGTCCAAGCTGGCCTATTATGGCTTCTACAACGACAACACCAGGGATGGGTTTGCGCTCTTTCAGCTCACGGAAAAAAATTTCAACATTTACCAGGGTGATCCCGTTCATAAAAATCACGCCACACTGTTCTCTGAACTGCCAGGTTGGTCGGCTTACTATTGTCGTGCGCTATCTTACACGAATCAAAGGTACAATCCGGAAAATGCCACCTTTCTGCCGAAGGGCGAACGATACGAAGAGGAGAATATAGGCCATCTTTTCACCCATAACAGCCTGCCGGAAACCCTGGCCCTGATGGAAAATGCCGACAGACAAATGAAATCCCCGCTCGAAGTGACCTGGGACGGTTACCCCCTTCACGATTGATTTCCTTCCAAGCCGGGAATTGTTTCCCGCGTGAAATGAATGTACGGAAAGCACTCGGGAATGTGGGAGTCCCAGACGCCATGGGCGCTCCAAGCCCAGCCACCGGAATCCCGGGCCGGAGGCGCTTCCTTGATTTGATTAAAACGGGAAAAGTCCATGCGCCAGACGTCTCCTTCACGAGGCGGCAGAGCGCGCCTGTCGCCCAGCGCCAGCCAATTCATGCCGGACCAGGGAAAAGCCACCTCCGCGGTCCAGCCTCTGTCGCGCGTAGTCGGATCATTTAGAATCCCGTCCGTTGAAACGGCGCACCGCATTCCCGGCAGGTCCCACTGAAAGAAACCGATTCGCGGTCCCCGCGGGTGGGAGGTAAAACCCACGCCATTCCACGGTCGGGCCCCGGGGGCCTCCCGCGAGAATTCAGGCGCTTTGACATAGCCGCCAATTTCATAGCGATCCTCCCAGATAAAGAACGCTTCGTAAACTGTACCGAGAGGGTTGATCTCAAATTCGTAATAGGCATCTTTGCCGGCGATAAAGACCTCGACGTCGTTCTCCTGCCAGATGGGTTCGTCCCGGCCGGTCATTGTTGCGGCCAAAAACGGCTCCTCCACCCAAAAACCCACATACAGAAAATCATCATCCCAAAGCACGGACGCCCTTGTATCGTGGATTGTCGGTCCGCCGGTGATCAGGTCAACAAAGCGAGGGGAACGCGGGGCATGCCTCCAGGCCGCATTGTCCAGCCGGCCGTTGATCTGCAGCGGCCGTTGAACATAATAAGCCGTGTAATGGGGAATTTTGGCGTCCGGCCATGGAAAATCACACATAATGTTTCCCGTTGTGTCGGAGATCAAACCGGAAATCAAGTGGAGAGCTGAAGATTGAGATGCATCGAGGTGAAGAATTCGAAAAACTGACATATCGCTTCAGGCTGAATCAAAAGCTTGACCGTGCTGCCAGAACTTCATTGACGGAAGAATGTCAAACAATGCAACATTAAGTTCTGCCGTTTCCAACATATGACCACCTTGATAAAGTCCTCCCGCGCGGAAGTTGCCCGGTCCCCGCTCACAATGCGGCGGACACTTCAAGGTCAACTGATTTTTGGATCTATACTTATCGCAGTTCAACTCGGCCTTGCCCTCCCGTTGGTGGCGGCTGAACCGGGCCGGGTGATTCTAGACTGGAGCCAGGAGGCCGCAGGGGGGCCGCCAAATTTATGGGTTGATAATGTGCGGGTCGCATTCTGGGGACAGGGCACGAGCGAACGTCTGGTGGTTGATTCAACCACCACCCCGCCCACCCCGTTTTCAAACGGGCATCCGTCCATGTTCGCATCGGGCAGCGG